>NZ_JBUZPJ010000011.1:0-174579 GCF_055406205.1 Pseudomonas sp. E315
AAGTTGATTGCCTTGGCAACTAACTCTTAAATGGTGCACTCGACAGGATTCGAACCTGTGACCGCTCGGTTCGTAGCCGAGTACTCTATCCAGCTGAGCTACGAGTGCATTTGAAGCTGCGTATTATAGACCGTTGAATCTCTCTGCCAAGTACTTTTTTCAATAAATTCAACAACTTACTGAAATGGCTAGATTCGAACGTGCTACTTAAATAATGGCGGAGAAGGGGGGATTCGAACCCCCGACACCCTTTTGAGATGTACTCCCTTAGCAGGGGAGCGCCTTCGGCCACTCGGCCACCTCTCCGCAACACGGGGCGTATAATAACCAGCCTTTTCCCCGTATGCAACCAAAAACTTAAATAAAATTAAAGACTTGGTTCTTCGTCCTTTTCTTTCTTGATTCGCAGGTAGATTTCCTCACGGTGTACGGCCACTTCTTTGGGGGCATTCACACCAATTCGCACTTGATTTCCTTTGACGCCGAGCACGGTCACAGTAATTTCACCATCGCCTATGATCAGGCTTTCTGCGCACCGGCGAGTCAGAATCAGCATACGTTTCTCCTCACGGTTAGTATTTCAGGGACAACAGTCTGCAAAAAAAAAGGGCTTCGGCCTACTAGCTAAATAGCTATATAGCCCTCCGCTCCTAAGTATTGACCAACGTGACGACACAAGAGGTCTTCGTTCACGATCATCAAAAAAACAAAAGGCGCGGATCAACCGCGCCCTCTGGGCAACGCATTACTCTCCCTGTCGGGCGGGTGCGTCCAATTCAAAAGCGGTGTGCAGCGAGCGTACAGCCAGCTCCAGGTACTTCTCTTCAATCACCACCGAGACTTTGATCTCGGAGGTCGAGATCATCAGGATGTTGATGTTCTCTTTGGCCAGCGACTCAAACATGCGGCTGGCAACGCCCGCATGGGAGCGCATGCCCACACCCACGATCGACACCTTGGCAATCTTGGTATCACCAACCACTTCGCGAGCGCCGATTTCCTGCGAGGTGTTTTCCAACACCTGGAAGGCCGCCTGGTAATCGTTGCGGTGTACCGTGAAGGTGAAGTCAGTGGTGTTATCGTGCGCAACGTTCTGCACGATCATGTCAACTTCAATGTTGGCCGCGCTGATTGGCCCCAGAATCTTGAACGCCACGCCCGGGGTGTCTGGCACGCCACGGATGGTCAGCTTGGCTTCGTCGCGATTGAAGGCGATGCCAGAAATGATTGGCTGTTCCATGGATTCCTCTTCATCAATAGTAATGAGGGTGCCCGGCCCCTCCTTGAAGCTGTGCAAAACGCGCAGCGGAACGTTGTACTTGCCTGCGAACTCAACCGCACGGATCTGCAACACCTTGGAGCCCAGGCTGGCCATTTCCAGCATTTCTTCAAAGGTGATCTTCTCCAGCCGCTGAGCCTGCGCCACAACCCGTGGGTCTGTGGTGTAAACGCCATCAACATCGGTGTAGATCTGGCACTCATCTGCCTTCAAGGCTGCTGCCAACGCCACGCCCGTGGTGTCAGAGCCGCCGCGGCCCAGCGTGGTGATGTTGCCGTGCTCATCAACCCCCTGAAAACCCGCCACCACAACCACACGCCCAGCCTTGAGGTCGGCGCGAATTTTCTGATCGTCGATTTTGAGGATGCGAGCTTTGGTGTGCGAGCTGTCAGTCAGGATGCGCACTTGGCTGCCGGTGTACGACACCGCAGGCACACCACGCTTGTTCAACGCCATCGACAACAGGCCAATGGTTACCTGCTCACCCGTGGACACAATCATGTCCAGTTCACGGGGTAACGGCTGATCGCTGACTTGCTTGGCCAGTTCGATCAAGCGATTGGTCTCGCCGCTCATCGCAGAAAGCACAATTACCAAATCATTACCGGCTTCGCGGAACTTCTTAACTTTATCGGCGACCTGTTCGATTCTCTCGACAGTGCCGACCGAGGTGCCTCCGAATTTCTGTACGATCAAAGCCATTTCAAAGCAGCCTCAGCCCATAAAGGGCGCCCATTTATCATTCAAACTACGCGCTGCCACTAGACGACAGCGCGTACTGGACCTCAGATACCTTGCTCAACAAATGGAACAGTCAGCGCCAGTGCGCTGTCCAGGGCCGCAGCATCAACACCACCGCCTTGCGCCATATCTGGACGACCACCGCCCTTCCCGCCCACTGCCGCAGCGGCTTGCTTCATCAAATCACCAGCCTTGAGTTGGCCAGTCAGGTCTTTGGTCACGCCTGCAACCAGTACAACCTTATCTTCATGAACACTGCCAAGCAGGATCACTGCACGGCCGAGCTTGTTCTTTAGCTGGTCGACCAGCGCCAGCAACGCTTTGCCATCCTGACCGTCCAGGCGGGTGGCCAGTACTTTCACGCCTTTTACATCCACCGCTGACGATGACAGATCATCGCCCGCAGCGCTTGCCGCTTTAGCCTGCAATTGTTCGAGTTGCTTTTCCAGCTGGCGATTACGCTCAAGCACTGCCGACAGCTTGTCGACCAGGTTCTCACGCGAGCCCTTGATCAGGCTGGCCGCTTCCTTGAGCTGCTCTTCAGCGGCATTCAGGTACGCCAGCGCAGCTGCGCCTGTGACCGCTTCGATGCGACGAATACCAGACGCCACGCCACCTTCGCTGGTGATCTTCATCAAACCGATATCACCCGTGCGATTGGCGTGAATCCCACCGCACAGCTCTACCGAGAAGTCGCCACCCATGCTCAATACGCGAACGTTATCGCCGTATTTTTCACCAAACAGTGCCATAGCACCTTTTTGCTTAGCGGTTTCAATGTCGGTTTCTTCGGTTTGCACCGGGGTGTTCTTACGAATCTCGGCGTTGACGATATCTTCCAGCGCCTTGATTTGCTCAGGTTTGATGGCTTCAAAGTGGCTAAAGTCAAAGCGCATGCGCTGACTGTCCACCAACGAACCCTTCTGCTGTACGTGTTCGCCCAACACTTTACGCAAAGCAGCGTGAAGCAAGTGAGTAGCCGAGTGGTTCAGCGCCGTAGCGTGACGCACATCAGCATCCACTTGCGCGTCAACGGTTTCGCCAACCTTCAAACCACCTGCAGCCACGACACCGTGGTGCAAGAACGCGCCGCCGGTTTTAGTGGTGTCGCGCACATCAAAGCGCGCAGCACCTGCTTGCAAGTAGCCACAGTCACCCACTTGACCGCCCGACTCGGCGTAGAACGGGGTCTGGTCGAGAATCACCACGCCCTCGTCGCCTTCGTGCAGGCTGGCAACCGATTGCCCGTCTTTATAAAGAGCAACGACCTTGGCCGAGGCCTGCGTCGCGCTGTAACCAACAAACTCGGTTGGCACGTCAACTTTGACCAGCGTGTTGTAGTCCAGACCAAACGAGCTGGCCGAACGCGCACGCACACGCTGTGCTTCCATCTCGCGCTCAAAGCCTTCTTCATCTACGGTCAGATTGCGCTCACGGGCGATGTCTGCCGTCAGGTCCATCGGAAAACCATAGGTGTCGTAGAGTTTAAACACTACGTCGCCCGGCACTACGGTGCCCTTGAGCTCAGCCAGATCCTGCTCAAGAATTTTCAGGCCCTGCTCCAGGGTCTTGGAGAACTGCTCTTCTTCAGCCTTCAACACACGTTCGATGTTGGCCTGCTCACGCACCAGCTCAGGAAAGCTTGCGCCCATCTCAGCAACCAGTGCTGCGACGATTTTGTAGAAGAAGTTACCCGTGGCGCCCAGCTTGTTGCCGTGACGGCACGCGCGACGAATGATCCGACGCAACACATAGCCGCGACCTTCATTCGAGGGCAGCACGCCATCGGCAATCAGGAAGCTGCACGAGCGTATGTGGTCAGCAACCACTTTGAGCGATGCCTGACCTTCGTTAGCGCAGCCAATCGCCTGGGCAGCTGACTTCAACAGGTTCTGGAACAGATCGATGTCGTAGTTGGAGTTAACGTGCTGCATGACCGCACTGATCCGCTCCAGGCCCATACCGGTGTCTACCGACGGCGCAGGTAACGGATGCAAAACGCCATCGGCGGTGCGATTGAACTGCATGAACACGTTGTTCCAGATTTCGATGTAACGGTCGCCATCTTCGTCTGGCGAGCCCGGCGGGCCGCCCCAGATTTCTGGGCCGTGATCGTAGAAAATCTCGGTGCATGGGCCGCAAGGGCCGGTGTCACCCATAGTCCAGAAGTTGTCCGACGCGTACGGAGCCCCTTTGTTGTCGCCAATGCGGATCATGCGCTCGGCAGGCACGCCGACGTCTTTGGTCCAGATGTCATAGGCTTCATCGTCGCTGGCGTAGACAGTCACCCAGAGTTTGTCTTTAGGCAGCTTCAATACGCCGGTCAAAAAGGTCCAGGCGAAATTGATAGCGTCTTTCTTAAAATAATCGCCAAAGCTGAAGTTGCCGAGCATTTCAAAAAAGGTGTGGTGACGCGCGGTGTAACCGACGTTTTCGAGGTCGCTGTTCTTGCCACCGGCGCGCACGCACTTCTGGCTGCTGGTTGCACGGGTGTAGGCTCGTTTTTCCTGACCCAGGAAGCAGTCCTTGAACTGGTTCATACCCGCGTTAGTGAACAGCAGGGTTGGGTCGTTATTCGGGACCAAGGAGCTGGAAGGGACACGGGTGTGACCTTGCTCCTCGAAGAAGCGAAGGAAGGCTTCACGGATTTCTGCGCTTTTCATAGGTTCTTCCACGGAGGCTGCGGCCAGAGGCAAGTCAATCACGTCCATCGACGGTGCGACTCGCAAAGGGCCGCATTATATCGGCCCTTCGCCTTGGGTACAGCGTGTTTATACGATAGGCACAAGCAATTGGACGGCCTGAGCACTCATTGGCGATTAAATTCAGTCAAAACCGCGATCACCTTCTCAATCTGGCCTCGACTGACATCCATGTGCGTGACCATACGCAAGCGCGGCGCCGCACTCAATTTGATTCCGCGTTCGGCCGCAAACACTTTGAGCGCCTCAGCCCGATCCCCCAGTTGCGCGTAGAACATGTTGGTCTGCACAGGCTCAACGTCGTAACCCGCCGCCCGCAAGCCATCAGCCAAAAAATCGGCGTTGGCGTGATCGTCAGCCAGACGCTCGACCTGATGATCCAACGCATACAGCCCTGCTGCGGCCAACTGACCGGCCTGGCGCATGCCGCCGCCAACCATCTTGCGCAACCTCCGAGCTTTGGCAATCAGATCAGCCGTGCCGCACAGCACCGAACCCACTGGCGCACCAAGCCCTTTAGACAGGCAAATCGACACCGAATCAAAGTAGCGAGTGATGTCGCTTGCCTCCACACCCAGCTTGACCGCTGCGTTGTACAACCGGGCACCATCCAAATGCAGCGCCAGGCCTTTTTCGCGAGTCAAACGGCTGGCTGCGGCCAAATAGCTGATGGGCAGCACTTTGCCCTGCATGGTGTTTTCCAGCGCCAGCAAACGCGTGCGAGCGAAATGGAAATCATCGGGCTTGATGGTGGCAGCCACCTGCTCCAGATCCAGAGAGCCGTCTGCCTGAACCTCCAACGGCTGCGGCTGAATCGAGCCAAGCACCGCCGCACCGCCGCCCTCGTACTTATAGGTATGTGCTTGCTGGCCAACAATGTACTCATCGCCACGCCCGCAGTGCGCCATCAGCGCCAACAAATTACTCATGGTGCCACTGGGCACAAAGAGCGCTTGAGCAAAGCCCAAACGCAAGGCCAACTCTGATTCCAACTGGTTTACGGCAGTGTCTTCGCCATACACATCGTCGCCCAGCGGTGCTCGGGCCATCGCCTCACGCATGCCGAGGCTAGGTTGAGTCACGGTGTCACTACGAAGATCTATAACAGTCATGGGGAGCAGCCTCGGCATGGAGAGATCAGCACAGGATGCCAATCAAGGAAATCCCTTTCGAACAAAGTTCTGCGGGCAGACGCACGGGTTATCAAGGTATCGAACAAGAATGGTCCAAAACAATCAGAAAAATCGATGTCTATTAGCGAAAAGCATCCATGCAAGCTTGAAACAGATGTGATACAAAATGCCCGCCGCCAGAAAGGCTGGTGGCAACGTTCTCAGGGCGGGGCGCAATTCCCCACCGGCGGTAATTACGCGCAAAGCGTATAGCCCGCGAGCGCTTGGCAGGTCCTTAAGCTTTGGCTGAGGGCAAACCAAGGTCAGCAGACCCGGTGTGATTCCGGGGCCGACGGTCATAGTCCGGATGAAGAGAGAACGGGATTGGCGCCAAAGGGCCGTCAATCAGGCGGGCATGCACCGAAGCTTAATTGCAACGAGCTGCCCGCCTGAACGTACCCTTAAATCCCATTCGATTCATATGCCCTGTTTTTCACACAAACAGGAGTCAGAACATGCAACCCACCGCAATCGATAGCAAAAGCAAAAACCACCACAACGAGCGCGTCGCGTTTATTCAAGCCTGCTGGCACAAAGAAATTGTCGACCAAAGCCGCAAAGGCTTTCTGGCCGAAATGTTGGTGCAGGGCTACCAGGAAAGCGACATTGACTTTTTTGAAGTCGGCGGTGCTTTTGAAATCCCGTTGCACGCCAAGTTGCTGGCAAAAAGCGGCCGCTATGCAGGCATTGTTGGCGCAGCACTGGTGGTCGATGGCGGCATCTACCGCCACGACTTCGTTGCCCAGTCAGTGGTCAGCGCACTGATGCAAGTCCAACTGGAAACCGAAGTACCGGTGTTCTCAGTCAGCCTCACGCCGCACCACTTCCACGCGGGTGAAGAACATCAAAAATTCTTCTTCGACCACTTCGTACACAAAGGCGAAGAAGCGGCGAAAACCTGCGTTGATACGCTGCAAAAAATTCGCAATTTGAAGCGCATGGAAACCCAGCAAAAGCGCGCAGTGTAACTACCCCAGCGACCAACTCTTTGTAGCTCAGACACACCGCTGTCGGGTTTGCGAGCGCTATACGCCCGATCGCAGCCTTCGTTCCTCGACAGCGACTACAGAGATCGGGTTAGCCGCACGCACTTCGTGTAAGCGCTGCCGAAGGCTGCAATCGACTGCACAGCAGTCGTACCTCGGCAGCGACTACAGGGTTGCCGGTTCGATGATTATTCCGGCGCGCAAGCCGTTCTTCACCTTTGGGTTAGGGAAGATAATCCTCGCCCCGCCCTCCTCTATCACCCAACGGGTGCTGGCCACGTCTTCGGCCAACAGATAGCCCTTGGGCAGTTCAGAAAAGTTCTCGACATCCGCCGGTAAGTGCAGGATGAACGCATCACTGTGTTTGATCACTTCACGCGCCACGCTAAACAGTTGCAGGCCGTCCAGCGACCCATCATCCAGCGCAGGCTCTGTACCTTCGATGATGTGCTTTAAGCGCAGCTCAAGACGCTCAACATTGACCCCTGCGTTTTGCCCAAACGGTCGAGCCTTGCCCAGCTCAAGGGTGAATGCCTCAGCGCCGAGCTGATCGTAGGTGTAAGCACTGAAGACAATCGAAGGCTTGTTTTGCAACAACACCGCTTCCATACCCGCAGCCCGCAGGCGCGCCAATTGTTGTCGGGAATGGGCGCGCCCTTCTTTATAGGGGTACAACGCAAACTGCTCGATCTTGGAGCCACGAATGGCCGTGTGCAGGTCGTAATGCAGGCGGGTGCGCGCCGGATCGCTGAAAAACGTTTCTGCCAAATGCTCAAGCTCGCATGCACGCAATGCCTCTGGGCCACTGCTGCTCTCGTGCTTGCCGTTAAACAAGCGGTTGAGGTCTTCTTCGACAAAACGGGCGCCCGTGCGCATGGCGCCTGGGTTGCCAAATAGAAATAGAATTCGGGCGCAGGGCGTTACTTCTCCCCGCGCGATGGCATTGATCAGCCGATCGAGTAACTCAATCGGCGCTGTCTCATTACCGTGGATGCCAGCCGACAACAGCAAGTCCATACCATTGTCGCGACCCGCTGGAGGGCTCACTTCAAGCGCGCCCTCGGCCAGCCAGCGCATCCGCACGCCCTTGGCAGTCAGTTGAGTTTTCTCGGCCGGCTCACGCCCAGCCAAGGTCAGTTCAAGCAATTTGCCGAGAGCGAGCATAGAACATCCTTAATCAGTGGTTGCAGTCTGGGCCGTGCACATGACCCTCTTCGTCATCGCCCAGCTCAGCCGGCTCCATTTCCAGTTGCAGGCTTACAAGATTAGTCGCTAATGGACGCAACAGCAGGTTGGCGTATTCCGCGTCACCTTCTTCAACGTCAACACCGATCAGCAGCTGGCCACGGCCATCTTGCTGAATCCACAGCTCTTTGCCCTGCCACATGACCGCAACGCGGGTGCAGGAGGTTTGCAGCTGCGTGCCATCGGTGTCCTCAAGGATCAGCTGTAGGGAATCGCTCATAATTTCGCTCTCATCGGTAGGTGAAGTGGCGCACTCAGCATTGATAAACACCCAAGCGCGCCCATGCTCAATTGATCTGGAAGGGGTAAACCGCGCCCAGTTTAAGGATTTGTGTCAGTTCATCCAGTGCCGTACGGCACTCAAGCAGCAATTGCGGGTCTGCCAAATCGCTTTCGCGCAGGGCATCACGATAGTGCTTGCCGACCCATTGGGTCAGGGTGTCGTACAGCTCGGGAGTCATGATAACCCCGGGATTGACCACCGCCAGCTCAGTTTCATTCAGTGCGACGCGCAGCCGCAGGCACGCCGGGCCACCGCCATTTTGCATGCTCTGTTTAAGATCAAACACCTTGACCTCGCGGATCGGCCCGCCTGTCGCGGTGAGGCCTTGCAGGTACTGCCAAACACGCGGGTTGTCGCGGCATTCTTGCGGCACAATCAGCAGCATTGAGCCATCTGGGCGACTCAACAGTTGGCTGTTGAACAAGTACGAGCGCACAGCATCTTCTACTGCAACCTGATCGCGAGGCACGCTGATGGACTGAAAGTTGCCACCACGGGCCGCCAGTTTTGCATGCAACTCGGCCAGCATCGGCTCGGTATTGAGGAACGCATCCTGG
Source organism: Pseudomonas sp. E315 (assembly GCF_055406205.1). NCBI lineage: Bacteria > Pseudomonadati > Pseudomonadota > Gammaproteobacteria > Pseudomonadales > Pseudomonadaceae > Pseudomonas > Pseudomonas sp. E315. Next base: position 8,966 of record NZ_JBUZPJ010000011.1, read on the forward strand.
TGATGGAACAACAACTCACCATTACCCACCGCGATCACATCGTTATGAAACACGCCCTGATCAATGACAGCCGGATTTTGCTGAGCAAACACCACGCCCTCCTCGCTCAAACCGTGCAAACGCGCCACGGCCTGCGACGCTTCAAGGGTCTGGCGCGCGGGGTACTTTTGCGGCGCCGGGTAACGGCTGTCGAACGCGCTGCGCCCGAACACAAAAAACTCAACCCCCGCCTCGCCATAATCTCGGCAAAAACGGGTGTGGTTTGCCGCGCCCTCATCGCCAAACTGAGCCACGGCAGGCAGTGCAGCGTGATGCGCAAAATGCTGTTGATCAGCAAACATGGCGCCCAGCACACGACTGGTGGTCGGGTGCTCAATGCTGCGATGAAACTTGCAATTGAGATTGGCAGCAGTGAAATGCACGCGACCATCAGCGGTATCGGCACTTGGGCTGACAGTCGCCGCATTGGCCACCCACATGCTGGAGGCCGAGCAACTGGCCACTAACAAAGGCATGGCTTGCTTGGCCGCTTGCTCAATCACCTGCGCGTCGCTGCCCGCAAAACCCAGGCTGCGCAACGCTGCAACATCCGGGCGCTCTTGAGGGGCCAGCACACCCTGGACAAATCCCATGTCCATCAGCGCTTTCATTTTTTCCAGACCTTGCAGCGCAGCTTCCTTGGGGTTGGAAGCCTGCTGACTGTTGCTCTGGGAGGCGACGTTGCCGAACGACAAACCGCCATAGTTATGGGTCGGCCCCACTAGACCGTCAAAGTTGACTTCAAAGGATTTCATCGGTGAGGCTCCAACAAACGGTGGTAATAGACAAAAAGCTGCACATCCCCGTAGGCGCTGGCAAAGGCTGCGATCTGCTAAAGATCAAAAGATCAAAAGATCGCAGCCTTCGCCAACGCCTACGGGTTTAACCAATTACGATAACCGTACGCCCGGCGTTAATGCCGCAGGCAACGCCAAGGTCGGCGTCTCCAGAGAGGCCACGGGGTAAGCGCAATAATCAGCAGCGTAATACGCGCTGGCGCGATGGTTACCCGATGCCCCGATGCCACCAAAAGGAGCGCTGCTCGCCGCGCCCGTTAGCTGCTTGTTCCAGTTCACAATTCCGGCTCTACTTTCCAGCCAGAACTGCTGGTAACGCGCCTGGGAGTCAGACAACAAGCCTGCCGCCAAACCGAACGCCGTGTTGTTGGCCTCAGCAATCGCCGCATCAAAATCCGCGTAGCGAATCACTTGCAGCAATGGCCCAAACAACTCTTCGTCACTGCGATCACTGACTTCGGTCACATCAATAATGCCCGGTGTCAGTAACGCGGCGTTGCCGTCTGGCTGAGCCATTTCAAGCAAGGCCACTGCGCCCGACCCCAGCAGTACTTCTTGTGCATCCATCAACGCACGGGCCGCTGCCAGCGAAATAACCGAGCCCATAAACGGCGCGGGTTGCTGATCAAACGCACCCACCTCGATGCGCTGGCTAACTTCAATCAAACGCGTCAGCAGGCTGTCGCCCCATGCGCCTTGTGGCACCAACAAACGACGAGCGCAGGTGCAACGTTGCCCAGCTGAGATAAACGCCGATTGAATGATGGTGTAAACCGCAGCCTCCAGATCCGCCACCTGATCGACCACCAGCGGGTTATTGCCGCCCATTTCCAAGGCGAGAATTTTATCCGGGCGACCAGCAAACTGCTGATGCAGCGCGTTGCCCGTACGGCTTGAACCCGTGAAGAACACCCCATCAATACCCGCATGTGCCGCCAGCGCGATGCCCGTTTCACGCGCACCTTGCAGCAGATTCAACACACCCGCTGGCAAACCAGCCTCAATCCAGCATTTGACCGTTAGCTCAGCGATTTTTGGCGTCAGCTCGCTCGGTTTGAACACCACGCTATTACCCGCCAGCAATGCTGGCACGATGTGCCCATTGGGCAAATGGCCCGGAAAGTTATACGGGCCAAACACCGCCACCACACCATGTGGTTTATGGCGCAAAACAGCCGTGGCATCCCCTAGCGGGCCACTTTTTTCACCCGTCCGCTCGCGATAGCTTTGTACCGAGATCGCCACCTTATTGATCATGCTGGTGACTTCGGTGGCCGACTCCCACAGGGGTTTGCCGGTTTCTTCACCGATGCAATGTGCCAGTTCATCTGCATGGGTTTTGAGGCAGGCAGCAAAGGCTTCCAATACGCTCAGGCGCTCGTCGAAAGAACGCTTGGCCCACGCAGGGAACGCCTGACGTGCGGCTTTTACGGCTGCATCCACTTGCTCGGCATTTGCACCTTGCCCCGACCACAACACCTGCTGGGTGACCGGGTTCAATGATTCGAATGCCTCGCCCTGCCCGTTCTGCCAAGCGCCTGCGATGTATAACGTGCTCATTATTTCGACTCCCGTGGGGCAGTTGGCTGGGCAGACAAGGGAACGCCGCGAACCTGATCTCCGGCGGTCAGTTGCAGGCGCTTTGCAGTCAGTTGATCGACCACCAGAGTGCCTGCCGCCAAGCGCGCAGGTGCGGCAGTGATGCGGCAGTCTTCACGCTTGCGGTTATGAATCAGGTAAGGGGTAGCGTCTTCGCCCGGCGTGCCAATGGCCAGCACCAAGGTTTCGCTGTCCCGGACTGCGCGAATTTTGCTGGTTTCACATTCAACCGCCGGGCCAGCGTCGAAAATATCGACGTACCCCTGATAGCTGAACCCTTCGCTTTTAAGCATGTTCAAAGCAGGTTCGGTGTGGGTATGCACCTTGCCGATCACTGCACGGGCGTCTTCGGACAAAAAGCAGGTGTACACCGGAAACTTAGGCATCAGCTCGGCAATGAAAGCCTTGTTGCCTACACCGGTCAGGTAGTCCGCCTGGCTGAATTCCATTTTGAAGAAGTGACGCCCCAGACTTTCCCAGAAAGGAGAACGCCCTGCTTCGTCAGACATGCCGCGCATTTCAGCAATGATCTTGTTGCCAAACAGCTCAGGAAATTCGGCAATGAACAGCATCCGCGCTTTGGCCAGCATGCGGCCATTGAGACCATTGCGGTAATCGGCGCTGAGGAACAACGAGCACAGCTCAGAGTTGCCCGTCAGGTCGTTGGCCAAAAACAGCGTCGGGATTTCGCGGTAAATCTTCAACTCTTGAGACGCGCTGACTGTCAGGCCAACTCGAAAGTTATACCAAGGCTCACGCAGGCCCACAGCGCCCGCGATGGCCGAGATACCCACCACTTTGCCGTCGTCGTTTTCGAGCACAAACAGGTAGTCCGCGTCGCCGCGCTCGGCTTCGCCACGGAAGGTTTTTTCAGCCCAGGTCACACGATGCAGCAAACGCTCTTCGTTGGCCGGCAAGGTGGTCAGGCCAGTGCCCGTGCTGCGGGCCAGTTCAATCAGGGCCGGTAAATCACTATTGCGTACAGGACGAACGATCATGCTATCTCCTTAAACAGGGCTCGCTGGCGAACCCCGCGAAACTCGCTCAAACGCGTTAAACCGCAACCACTCGTACGCTGGCACCTTCGCCAACGCCAAGTGCTTCGGCCGCTTCCAGATCCAGCATGACCGGCTTGCCCGGCGCCCAATCGAGTTCGAGCAATACGGCGCGGTAATCCTGCAACTGGGCATTGGCCACCAAATACTGGCGACCGCTGCCTTTAGTCAGTTCGCCGATTTTGACGGGTACCACACGGCTTTGAGCAATCGAGCGGATACCAGACACCCGCGCATGCAGGGTCGGGCCACCGTCGAAAATGTCGATGTAATGATCGGTCTCAAAACCTTCGCGCATCAGGATGTCGAAGGTGATTTGCGCACGCGGATGCACCTGCCCCATCGCCTCTTGGGCCGTGTCCGGCAACAGCGGCACGTAAATGGGGTAATGCGGCATCAGTTCGGCAAGGAAGGTGCGGCTTTTCAGCCCGCTCAGGCGTTCAGCGGCGGCGTAATTCAAATCAAAGAAGTTACGTCCAATCGCGTCCCAAAACGGCGAGTCGCCATTTTCGTCGCTGTAGCCAACAATCTCCGTCACCACAGAATCGGCAAAACGCTCCGGGTGGTTGGCCACAAACAGCAGGCGACCACGGGAGTTGAGTTCAGACCACGCCGAACCCACCAGCTCCGGCACCACATAGAAACTGGTCAGCAGGCTGTTACCCGTCAGGTCGTGGCACTGCGACAACACGTGAATCTTGTTGTGGATTTTCAGCTCGCGGGAGGCGTGAACGAAGGTCTCATTACGAAAGCTGTAAAACGGCTCTGAGTAACCTGCCGAAGCCACAATGGCTGAACAGCCCACCAGCTTGCCGGTGGCGGTGTCCTCAAGCACAAAGAAGTAGCTTTCTTCGCCATTGAAACTGACTTCTGCCGCAAAGGAAGCTTCAGACGCCGCGATCTTGTCGCTAAGACGCTCGATATCGTCCGGCAATGAAGTGACACCAATCGGGCTGTCCGCAGCCAGACGCTGTACCTCGCCCAGATCAGCCATTTGCGCGGGGCGCATCACCAGCATGGTGTCACTCCTTAATCCTTGAACAACTCAGATGAGAATGCCGAGCAGGGCTTCATCTGTAGGCACGTGCCTGCTCACGATCAAGGCTCACGGACAGACACATAGTGGCCTGAATGGAGGCTATCGCGAGCCAGCTCGCACCTACAGGTTTCGCGGTGCAGGGCGCATAAAATTCGGTTCGACGCCCGATTCATCAGGCGTCGAGGTCACACTCAGGCTTGGGTCAGCGATTGCACAGCGCGCTCAAAACGCTCCAGACCTTCCTGGATGTCTGCGTCTTCAACCACCAGGCTTGGGGCGAAGCGCACCACGTCGGGGCCCGCTTGCAGAATCATCAAGCCCTGCTTTTCAGCGGCATTGAAAATGTCTTTTGCGCGGCCTTTCCAGGCATCGCTTAGCACGCAACCCAGCAGCAAGCCCAGGCCCCGCACTTCAGTGAACAGGCCGTATTGCTGGCCAATGTTCTCAAGGCGGGTTTTGAACAGGTCGTGCTTGGCCTTAACGCCGCTCAACACTTCAGGCGTGTTGATCACGTCAATCACTGCGTTACCGACAGCGCACGCCAGCGGGTTGCCGCCGTAGGTGGTGCCGTGAGTGCCGACGACCAAGTGTTTGGCCAGCGCTTCAGTGGTGAGCATGGCCGCAATCGGGAAACCACCGCCCAGGCTCTTGGCGCTGGTCAGGATGTCCGGAGTCACGCCGTAGTGCATGTAGGCGAACAGCTCGCCAGTGCGGCCCATGCCGGTTTGCACTTCATCGAACACCAGCAGCGCATTGTGCTTGTCACACAGGTCACGGGCGCCTTGCAGGTAAGCCAGTTCGGCAGGCAATACGCCGCCCTCGCCTTGTATAGGCTCAAGCACCACCGCACAGGTCTTGTCCGAAATCGCAGCTTTCAGCGCATCCAGATCGTTGAACGGAACGTGGGTGATACCGGTGATTTTTGGACCAAAACCATCGGAGTACTTCGACTGCCCGCCCACGTTTACAGTGAACAGCGTGCGGCCGTGGAAGCTGTTGAGTGCGGCGATGATTTCGTACTTCTCAGCACCAAAGCGGTCATGGGCCACACGACGCGCCAACTTGAAGGCCGCTTCGTTGGCTTCAGCGCCTGAGTTACAGAAGAACACGCGCTCTGCGAAGGTCGAGTCCACCAGCTTTTTGGCCAAACGCAAGGCTGGCTCGTTGGTGAACACATTGGACACGTGCCACAGATTGTTCGCCTGCTCAGTCAACGCACCGACCAGAGCCGGGTGGGCATGGCCCAATACGTTAACGGCGATGCCGCCTGCGAAGTCGATGAGTTCGCGCCCCGATTGATCCCATACTCGGGAACCGGCGCCACGCACAGGAATGAAGGCTGCAGGTGCGTAGTTCGGAACCATGACCTGATCGAAATCGGCGCGTTGCACCGGGGCTTGCTCAACGGACATCGGAGTCTCCTGATGAGAAACGCCTGCCTAAAATGGCGAGCGATGGGGGATTGTAAGGACAGATGCTGACGCGGCCTTGTCGCCAAGCGACAACTTCTTATAGCGGCCAACCACAGCGTTGACGGGGTTTATGACAATGCGACATATTTCGTCACAAAGGCGCAGTTTAAACGCTGCGCATCTCCAGAGAAGCCCTTTGTACCTAGAAAAGGTTTGCCATCACAACCCACGCACCTTAATGCTCGCGCAGATTCCAACGGGCACGCCCGAAAGCGATCATCAAGACACGCCACCGACAGGGTCAACCCCGTTCAGCAGGCACCGAAGACAATTCAAACGGGCTACTGCTGCGGCGCTGGTTGCGGTCTTCGCGAGGGGTGGCGCCAAAAAAGTTGCGGTAGGCGCTGGAGAAGTGAGGCCCGGACGAGAACCCGCACGACAGGCCGATCTGAATGATCGACTTGCTGGTTTGCATGAGCATTTGTCGCGCCTTGTTCAAGCGCAGCTCAAGGTAGTACTGACTGGGGACGCGATTGAGGTATTGCTTGAAGATGCGCTCCAACTGACGACGCGACACACACACATGCTGAGCGATTTCGTCTGTTGTCAGGGGCTCTTCAATATTGGCTTCCATCAACAACACTGCCTGGGTCAGCTTCGGATGACTGGAACCCAGACGGTTTTGCAGCGGGATGCGCTGACGCTCGCCCCCTTCACGAATGCGTTCAACCACCAACTCTTCCGACACGGCCCCCGCCAACTCAGCACCGTGATCACGCGCCAGTAACGCAAGCAACAAATCGAGTACCGACATGCCACCACACGCACTCAAGCGATCACGGTCCCAGTCGAACAAATGGCTGGTCGCAATAACCTTGGGGAAGCGCTCGGCAAAGTCATCTTGCCAGCGCCAATGCACGGCCGCCCGATAGCCATCGAGCAACCCCAATTGGGCTAATGGATACACCCCAGCAGACAACCCACCAATCACACAGCCAGCACGCACCAGTTGTTTAAGCGCGCTGCTTAAGGCGGGAGCGATCGAAACCGGCGGCTCGTCTGCCAGCAAGAAAAGCTTCTGACACCCTTCTAGCTTTCCGGCCCACGGCTCGCCCGGCAATTGCCAGCTACCCGTGGCCACTTCTGGCACAGCTTCGGCGCTCAAAAACAACAGCTCGTATGCCACTTCTGGATGCACCCGCTGCGCGACACGCAAGGCCTCCTCTGCCAGCGCCAGCGTCAATGCTTTGGTGCTGGGCCAAATCAGGAAACCTATTCGATGGGCAGTCATGGCATGCAATCCGAAACTAAACAGTGTTAAAGCCGAAAGTGGCAACAACCAAGCTAGATCAGTTGCCACAGAATGGGGAAGCATGCACTAAGTTGGTGCAAAATAGCAGTCTCACATCACCGGTATTACTTGAGGCTGCCCGACAAAAACTGCTGCAAACGCTCGCATTTCGGGTTGACCAACACTTCGCGCGGGTCGCCACGCTCTTCTACAACGCCTTTGTGCAAGAACACCAACTGGTTCGACACCTCACGGGCAAAGCCCATTTCGTGGGTCACCACCACCATCGTTCGGCCTTCTTGAGCCAAGGCCTGCATCACCTTGAGCACATCGCCCACCAGCTCTGGGTCCAGCGCCGAGGTCGGCTCATCGAACAGCATGACCTCCGGTTCCATCGCCAACGCTCGCGCGATTGCCACACGCTGCTGCTCACCACCGGACATGTGTCCCGGATACGCATGCTTGCGATGTGAGACGCCGACTTTGGCCAAATAGTGCTCGGCTTTTTCCAGCGCTTCTTTTTTGGGCATGCCCAGCACGTGCACGGGCGCTTCAATGATGTTTTCCAATGCAGTCATGTGTGACCACAGGTTGAAATGCTGAAACACCATCGACAGACGCGAACGCATGCGCTGCAACTGCTTGGGATCAGACGCAACCAGTGCGCCGTCCTTTTTGGCCACCAGTTTGAGCTCTTCGTTGTTGAGCAGGATTTTGCCCGCATGCGGCTGCTCAAGCAGGTTGATGCAACGCAAAAAGGTACTTTTGCCTGAGCCGCTGGAACCGATGATGCTGATGACATCACCCGCCTTTGCAGCCAGAGATACGCCTTTGAGCACCTCGTGGCTGCCATAACGCTTATGCAGGTCTTGGACTTCAAGTTTGTACATGCTGTCGGTTCTCACAAAAACAGTGGTTCAGTCGCTGAGCAGACCGCTCAACCCTTACGCGGGGCCATGTAGCCCAGCCAGCGGCGTTCAGCCAGTTTGAACAGGCGCACCAGAATAAAAGTCAGGCACAGGTAGAACACACCAGCGGTGATATAGGCTTCAAACGGCAAGTAATATTGGGCATTAACAGTACGCGCAGCCCCAGTGATATCAATCAGGGTCACGATGGACGCCAGACTGGTGGTTTGCAGCATCATGATCACTTCGTTGCTGTATTGCGGCAGCGCTCGGCGCATGGCCGACGGCAGCAAAATACGGCGATACATCTTGGCGCGGGACATGCCCATTGCCTTGGCTGCCTCAATCTCGCCATGAGGTGTGGCTTTAAGGCTGCCAGCAATGATCTCTGCGGTGTAAGCACTGGTGTTAATGGAAAATGCCAGGCACGCACAAAACGTTGCACTCGACAGCAATGGCCACAAGACACTGTTACGCACCGCTTCAAACTGAGCCAGACCGTAATAGATCAGAAACAGCTGCACCAGCATCGGCGTGCCACGAATCACATAAGTAAACAGCCACGCCGGAAAGTTTATAAACGGGCTCTTGGATACCCGCATTAAGCCCAGCGGCACCGCCGCCAGCAAACCAAAAAACAGCGAAATACCCAGCAATTTAAGGGTTTCGAGCAGGCCACCCAAGTACAGCGGCATGCTTTCCCAAATGACGTTGTAGTCGAAGATCATAGATCGGCCGCCTTAACGCCTACCGAGTAGCGCTTTTCAAGTTGTCGCAATGCCAGCAACGAAACACTGGTCAACACCAGGTACATCGCTGCCACGACCAGAAAGAAGGTAAAGGGTTCGCGGGTGGCATCAGCCGCCTGCTTGGCCTTGAACATCATGTCCTGCAGGCCCACCACCGAAATCAGCGCTGTCGCCTTGGTCAATACCAGCCAGTTGTTGGTGAACCCCGGAATCGCCAGACGAATCATCTGCGGCACCATCACCCGGAAAAACACCTGAAAAGGGCTCATGCCATACGCCATGCCAGCTTCTGCCTGACCTTTGGGGATCGCCATGAAGGCCCCGCGAAAGGTTTCAGACAAGTAAGCACCAAAGATGAAGCCCAAGGTGCCAATGCCTGCCGCCAAGGGGTTCAAGTCAATGTAATCGTCGTAGCCCAGCAGCGGCGCCACACGATTGAGCAAGTCCTGACCGCCGTAAAAAATCAGCAGGATCAATACCAGATCGGGAATCCCGCGGATAACCGTTGAATACAGATCGCCCAACCAAGCCAGCCAGCGTACCGGCGAAAGACGCAAGGCAACCCCGATAAGACCCAGAACAATGGCCAAGGCCATGGACGACAAGGCGAGCTGAAGCGTCAGCCAAGCGCCATCGAGGATGACAGCCCCGTAGCCTTTCAACATGATTCAGGTCCTCGAAAACTAGAATGAAAAAATGGCGCAAACTTCAGAGATTCTGTCGATTGCGCCATTTCGGACGTACCGCTGCGATGTATTACTGACCGTAAATATCGAAGTTGAAGTATTTGTCCTGGATTTGTTTGTACTTGCCATTGGCACGAATGCCTTCAATGGCAGCGTTGATTTTGTCTTTCAGCGCGTCGCCCTTGCGCACAGCGATGCCTACGCCATCACCAAAGTATTTAACGTCAGTGAATGCTGGCCCTACAAACGCAAAACCTTTGCCCGCTGGGGTTTTCAAGAAACCGTCTTCCAGCAAGGTGGCATCAGCTACGGTGCCATCAAGGCGACCGGCTTGCACGTCAAGGTAGATCTCGTTCTGCGAGCCGTAAGGAACTACTGTGGCACCTTTAGGTGCTAACACTTCCTTGGCAAAACGGTCATGGATCGAGCCACGCTGCACGCCGATTTTTTTGCCTTTGAGCTCATCCAGACTGTCGCTGACCACAGTGCCTTCCTTCAACACCAGCCGCGCTGGAGTGAGGTAGTACTTGTTGGTGAAATCGACGGACTTTTTACGGTCTTCAGTGATGGACATCGAGGAAAGGATCGCGTCGATCTTGCGCACTTTAAGCGCAGGGATCAGACCGTCGAACTCTTGCTCGACCCACACACACTTGACCTGCATCTGCTCACACAGAGCGTTACCGATGTCGTAGTCAAAGCCAACAATGCTGCCGTCCGGCGCCTTGGAGGCGAACGGAGGGTAGGCAGCTTCAATGCCAATTTTCAGCGGCTTTTCTTCAGCAAAAGCCTGCAGGGACAGCACGGACAGTGCCAGGGCGCCAAGAAGCACGAGTTTCTTCATCTTAGGACTCCATCGGTAAAGGGCAATAAATGCAGAATGAGCGTGAGCCCAATATGCGAAGGTTAAACCGGGAATGCGGCGCCACGTCCTACAGGCGCTGTACTGAGACCAGCACAACCAAGACGAGCGAGTGATCGGCATTCTAACGACAGGCTTCAAGCCGTTATTTCTTCAATGCGACAACATATTACAAATGCACCGAGAAAGGCGACTCCAAGCATTGACATCCAGAGCATTTAATGCAAGGACGAAAGATGTAGAACCTATACACATTGCAAATAGCGGGCCTATTATTCGCAAAGCCTTCTATTCCGGCAAGCGTAGCGTTTCATCTTATTTGATAGTCCTCTGAAAACGGCTCTAAAACGGTGCTTTGCGTAGCACATAGCTCCGTTTTTGTGCGCCCGGTTACACATGCGGTAACACCCGCACTAAAGAGGCGCTCCATTTTGTTGATGCTGGAGCAGACGGCTATAAGCCCGCCTACAGACAAAAAAAACCCGCCAAGCATCGCCAGGCGGGGTTCTTTTAAAGCGAAGATGCTTACGCGACCTTCATGCCTTTATGGGTATCGATCAAGTGCTGCACCACACTCGGGTCAGCCAAGGTGGAAATATCACCCAACCCGTCATACTCACCCGTCGCGATTTTGCGCAGGATGCGGCGCATGATTTTGCCCGAGCGAGTCTTGGGCAAACCAGGTGCCCACTGGATAACGTCCGGCGAAGCAATCGGGCCGATTTCCTTGCGCACCCAGTTTTTCAGCTCAAGACGCAGCTCCTCTGTAGGCTCTTCGCCACCATTCAACGTGACGTAAACATAGATGCCCTGCCCTTTGATGTCGTGCGGCACACCCACCACTGCTGCTTCAGCGACTTTAGGGTGGGCGACCATTGCGCTTTCAATTTCGGCGGTGCCCATGCGGTGGCCGGACACGTTGAGCACGTCATCCACACGGCCCGTGATCCAGTAGTAACCGTCTTCGTCACGACGCGCGCCATCACCCGTGAAGTACATGCCACGGAACGTCTTGAAGTAGGTATCAACAAAGCGATCATGATCGCCATACAGCGTGCGCGCCTGACCTGGCCACGAATCGAGAATCACCAAGTTCCCCTCAGCAGCCCCTTCTATGAGGTTGCCCAGGTTATCGACCAGCGCGGGCACCACACCAAAGAACGGACGTGCTGCCGAACCCGGCTTGAGCGCGTGCGCCCCCGGCAACGGGCTCATCATGCAAGCGCCGGTTTCGGTCTGCCACCAAGTGTCCACAATCGGGCAGCGCTCTTTACCGACTGTTGTGTAGTACCAGTTCCAGGCTTCAGGGTTGATGGGCTCACCCACCGACCCCAGCAAACGCAGGCTGGAGCCGTCTGCATCTTTAACCGCCGCCTGACCTTCGGCCATCATGGCGCGGATAGCCGTTGGAGCCGTGTAGAGAATATTGACCTTGTGCTTGTCGACGATCTTCGACACGCGGGTGATATCTGGATAGTTCGGCACACCTTCAAACAGCACCGTGGTCGCGCCATTGGCCAGCGGCCCGTAAACGATATAGGTATGACCCGTTACCCAGCCCACGTCAGCCGTGCACCAATACACTTCACCCGGACGATAGTCGAACACGCGCTCGTGGGTCAGCGCCGCATATAACAAGTAGCCGCCGGTGGTGTGCTGCACACCTTTTGGTTTACCGGTGGAACCCGAGGTGTAAAGGATGAACAACGCTTCTTCGGCGCCCATTTCTTTTGGTGCGCAGTGGGTGGAAGCCACAGCCATCAAGTCGTGGTACCAAATATCGCGATGCTTGTACCAAGCGATGTCGCCGCCGGTGCGCTTGAACACAATGATCTTCTGCACACTTGAGGTGTCAGGGTTGGTCAATGCCACATCAACATTGGCCTTAAGAGGCGTACGTTTGCCGCCACGCAGACCTTCGTCAGCCGTAATCACAACCTTGGATTTGCAATCGATAATCCGACCCGCCAGCGCCTCAGGCGAGAAGCCGCCGAACACCACCGAGTGAATCGCGCCGATACGGGTACAGGCCAACATGGCGACCACGGCCTCAGGAACCATTGGCATATAGATAGTGACTACGTCACCACGGTGAACGTCCTGCCCGCGCAAAGCGTTTGCAAGCTTGCAGACTTCTTCATGCAGCTCGCGATAGGTAATGTTGCGCTGCTCGGAAGGGTCATCGCCCTCCCAGATGATTGCTATCTGATCGCCGCGCTCGGCAAGGTGGCGATCCAGACAGTTATAGGAAACGTTGAGGGTGCCATCGGCAAACCACTTGATATCGACATGGTGATCGTCGAAGGAGGTTTGTTTGACCGTGGTAAAAGGCTTGATCCAGTCGAGACGCTGAGCTTGCTCGCGCCAGAAGCCATCGGGGTTGACGACCGACTGCTGGTACATCGCCTTGTAGGTCGCCTCGTCAGTCAGCGTGTTCGCAGCAACTTCGGGGCGTACGGGATACAGGGAAGCGGCACTCATGTTTCATACCTCAATTTTTTGTAGTTGTTGTTTTATGACCCTGTTGTAGCCGGGCCAAGGCCTAAGAACCATTCGACGTTGGTAGTAAGAAATACACCCAAAAGCACTGTTTTTTCGTCTGAAGGCTCAAGATCAGTACTTACAGCGCTTTTGTATTATTTGCCTACTGACAAAATGTGGCAGCCACCCCCTGTTTTCGACGATTGTTGCAGAATCTGTCAACAGTCTTTATCAAAACTCCCTCTATATGCCCGTCCAGCGCAGGCATAAAATTCATCTCGCCAACCAAGGCACTGCGATTAACGCAAGTTACAGCCCCCACGAAGGCAAGTTTAATCGCTCTTAAACGATGATGTTTCACACGTAGCCTCATAAGGGCTACGTGACCCCTCTCGACCAAAAACAGGTAATCAAGAAATGAAAGCGTTGTTAGTTCTGGCCCTCAGCAGTGTGTGTTTAACCGCCTTTGCTGATGAAGCAAACACTAAAGTTTCCAGCCAGCAACCTGCCGTTGAACACTATTCTTACTCTTCCGAACTGGACATTGCCAAAGTGATTTCCATGAGCGAAATCCCAAGTGTTTGCGAAGTCGTCCCAGCACAAATGGTTTACGAAGACTCGCAAGGCATGCAGCACACTCTTGAATATCGCGTGATGGGTAATGGCTGTTCCAACGGCTAACTTCAGCGCCAACAATCACGCTTAACACATGTATTAAAAACGTGATTATTGACACTTAAAAGTTATCGCTCTCAATGCAACTTTAACTGCATTGAAACTTAGTAATGCCTGAATACTCTGACAGGACACATTAAATGAAACGCTCACTGATCATGGCTTTAAGTCTGTCAGTATTGGCCAGTGCCGCCTTTGCAGCAGATGGTTATGACCGCACCCATTCGGCAACCTTTGCAGAGGATGGTTATGACAACACCCGCTCAGCGTCTTTTGCAGAAGATGGCTACGACAGCACGCGTTCCGCCGCCTTTGCCGAAGATGGCTACGACCGCACCAACGGTCATCGCTTGAGCTGACACGGCTCGCGACTTTAACGCCCGGTTTTGGCCGGGCTTAAGTCCGCCTCCCACGCCCAAAACCTGCTGCATTGCACACCCAAACCGGGCGTCACTCGACCTCCCGGGCTCGCTGTAAAAAAACTTCCTCCAGGGCAAACCCACGCCCAGCCGCTGCCAAGCCAGAGTCCAGGCCCGATTTAGGGCATTTCGTCGCATCGACCAAAAAAATACTGGCTGAAATACGTTGTGCAAAAGCCTTATACTGCGGCCGTCAAACGGGCTCACAGCTCCTCTGACTGGGCCATAAACCCACGCTGCGACGGCCTCCAGGGCCAAGGCGAGATGCAGGCAACGCCTCCTCCCCCAGCGACAGCGGGACAACCCCCCGAATACATTCATGTTTTTGCGTGCGCACACCGCTACTGCAAGCAACATTTCTTAGATCCAAGCGGCCAATGGCCGTGTGACAACCAAACCATCAGTGTTATCACACGGGCACAGGCCCTCACGCAGGAGACGACACGTCATGCTGAGCTGGGACGAATTCGACAAAGAAGACGAAGGCGAAATCGCCGTTAAAGGCGCCAACGCTGGCCACGCAACGGAAGCCAACATGGACCGTCTTGACGCCGCTGGCGGCGTTGCGGCTCAAGAAGCCCGCGCAGTAACCGCAACTGACTCTGCCGCGATCATTCGCGCCAAGGCTGCTCTGGACAACCTCGACATCGCTGAAGGTCTGGCTGAACTCGAAGGCGCCAGCGCCCGCGTCGCCGTTGACGAAAAGATGATGATCAACTGCCGCGCCGACCTTAACCAACTCGTACCGTTCAAATACGACTGGGCTTGGCAGAAGTATCTGGACGGTTGTGCAAACCACTGGATGCCGCAAGAAGTCAACATGACCGCCGACATCGCCCTCTGGAAAAACCCAGAAGGTCTGACTGACGACGAACGCCGCATCGTGATGCGTAACCTGGGCTTCTTCTCCACCGCCGACTCCCTGGTTGCCAACAACCTGGTACTGGCTGTGTACCGCCTGATCACCAACCCTGAGTGCCGCCAGTACATCTTGCGTCAGGCATTCGAAGAGGCGATCCACACTCACGCTTACCAGTACTGCATCGAATCGCTGGCTATGGATGAAGGCGAGATCTTCAACATGTACCACGAGATCCCATCGGTCGCGAAAAAGGCCACATGGGGCCTGAAGTACACGCGCTCGATCTCGGATCCAAAGTTCGAAACCGGCACCGTAGAGACCGATAAGGAACTGTTGCGCAACCTGATTGCGTACTACTGCGTTCTGGAAGGCATCTTCTTCTACTGCGGCTTCACACAAATTCTGTCGATGGGCCGTCGCAACAAAATGACCGGTGTTGCTGAGCAATTCCAGTACATCCTGCGCGACGAATCCATGCACCTGAACTTCGGCATCGACGTGATCAACCAGATCAAAATCGAAAACCCGCATCTGTGGGACGCTGAAATGAAGGAAGAGGCTTCGCAGATGATTCTGCAAGGCACTCAGCTGGAAATCGAATACGCACGCGACACCATGCCTCGCGGCGTGCTGGGCATGAACGCAGCCATGATGGAGGACTACCTCAAGTTCATCGCTAACCGCCGCCTGTCGCAAATCGGCCTGAAAGAAGAGTACCCAGGCACCACTAACCCATTCCCATGGATGAGCGAAATCATGGACTTGAAGAAAGAAAAGAACTTCTTCGAGACGCGGGTTATTGAGTACCAAACGGGCGGCGCGCTGAGCTGGGACTAACTCCCTGCGAGTGTGTTTGCTGTTAAAGGGGCTGCCGCGAGGCGGCCCTTTTTGTTGGCGTCACAGGCACATCGAAATTTTCGACCCCCTGTTTGCGCACAAAACGCTGAAAGCGGCGTCCGGCTCTAGATTCCTACCGCGGGCACTCATCAAAAAATGAGTTTGATCAGCTTTAAAAACAACTGTATAAAAACACAGTATATTTTCAAGCACCGAATCAGCCACGGAGAATCGTCATGTCCAACGCAGCCATGCGCAGCACATTCGAACGCATCATCATTAATCAATTCACCCCTCTGCACTGCGCACAAGCTCGTGAAATGCTCGGCTGGAGCTTTGAACATTTGAGCGAGCAGTCCAGCGTTTCAGTGCCTGCCATTCAGCGTTTTGAAGCAGGTGAGCCGGTGCTCGACGTGACTCGTCTGGCGTTGGCCTACCGACTGGAAGCAGAAGGGTTAGTGTTCTTCCCCGGGTTTTCGCCTGGACGCGGCGGCAATGTTCGCGGCTCAACCCCCGACCCAATGGGCCGAGACGACTTCGCGATGATTGAGTAAACACACTCCCCCTCAGAGCCTGCCGTCGTGATGGGTGTCACCCTCCTCTGTCGGCACGTTAACCCACCACGCACTGCCCTTGTGGGGCTGACGCAGGTTAAAAGCCTCGCCCATGTGTGGCGTTGTAATCAGCACATTATGTTGCCGAGCCAACGCCACAATGCGATCAAAGGGTTCATGCCAAGGGTGAAACGCCAAATCAAAAGTACCGTTGTGGATGGGCAATAACCAGCGGCCTTTAAGGTCGATATGGGCTTGCAGGCTCTGCTCTGGCTGCATGTGTACGTCTGGCCAGTCCGCGTTGTAAGCGCCCGTTTCCATCAGCGTCAGATCAAATGGGCCAAATTGCTCCCCAATTAACTTAAACCCATCGAAGTAACCTGAGTCGCCACTGAAGAAAATCCGCACATCGTCAATGATCATTACCCACGACACCCAAAGCGTCTGGTTGTGGTCAAACAACCCACGCCCAGAAAAATGCTGACTAGGGGTCGCAATAAAACGAATGCTGTCGATGTGGGTGTGTTGCCACCAATCCAGTTGCTGCACGTTTTGCGCTGGCACGCCCCACCGAATGAGCAAATCACCCACGCCAAGCGGGGCTAGAAAGTGACGGGTTTTGGCTGCCAGCTTTAGCACTGACTTCTGATCAAGATGATCGTAGTGATTGTGGGAAAGAATGACGGCCTCAAGGGCCGGAAGCTCATCAAGGCTGATCGGCGGCGCATGAAACCGCTTGGGGCCAACCCACTGAAAGGGAGAAGCACGCTGCGCATAAACCGGGTCGGTCAGCCAATATTTGCCCTTGAGCTTAAGCAGCAAGGTGGAATGGCCTAGCCGAAACACACTCAAATCAGGGGCCATCTCCAGCGTTTGAGGGCTTAAGGGCTCAACTGGAATAAACCCGGCGGGCCGCGTATTCAGAGGCTTTCGAAATAACATTCGCCAAAAGATGCCCAAGGTTTTACCCAAACTCGCAGCTGGCCTGACACCTTGATTCTGAAATTTACCCTGATACCGCTCAGCGGGCCCAAGCCCGTCGTTCCCGGAAGAGTCAAAGGCCATGCTCAAAAGACTCCAATAAACGAACGTCACGATTACGCTCGTTGTTGGACGATAGAAGGTCAGCCATCATTTTCAAATCAATGTGCGCATTGGCGAGTAGTGTCAGGCAGCAATCATCGGCACCTTAACTGCCACATGCAGCTAATCTTGGTGCTAACGTAAACGCCTTAACCGTGCAGGCCATTGACATCCCAACCCTTGGAAATGCTCAACCTGTTGGAATCACAAACAGCGGTGCCGTGCCAAGCGGCAACCACGCCGGACTCAAACATCTTGCGCAGATCACTATGGACAACCAATTAGGTAAAGGCCTGTCATTCACTCAGCGCATTTATGTGCCACGAGTCATTGGTTCAGGGATCGGTTTTATCTGCGTGATGGCCGCTCTTTACCCGCTCAATACACCCGGCTGGTTGTGGGGAGTGCTGTTGATCAACGGTTTTGTCTGGCCGCACCTAGCGCTTTTACTGTCTTCACGGGCGGCCTACCCGTATCGCGCCGAGCGCCGCAACATCCTCTTCGACTCGCTGTGCGGAGGCTTTTGGGCGGCGAGCATCCAGTTCAATCCGCTGCCATCGGTGATCATCTTATCGATGATGACCATGCATAACGTTGCAGCAGGCGGGCCTAAAATGCTGATTCGAGGGGCATTGGCTCAAGTGGCAGGCATCCTGCTTTCGCTCCTGCTTCTTGGGGCGGCCTTCAACCCTCACACAACAGCTCTGCAAATCTATGCGTGCATCCCCGTGCTGATTTTTTACCCATTCGCCGTGGGTATGGTCAGTTACAAACTAGCCATCCAACTGGCAGAACACAAACGCACTCTGAGCGCCCTGAGTCGTACAGACAGCCTGACAGGGCTGTTGAATCACGGTTCATGGAAAGACCTGCTGCACATTTGTTTTCAGCAATGCCAGCACGATCAATCCGCTGCCACCTTGGCTTTGATTGATATTGATCACTTCAAGACCATCAATGACACCTATGGTCACATCATCGGTGACAGCGTATTGCGCCAACTGAGCAAAGAGCTGAAAGACAACTTGCGCAGCGATGATTTTGCAGGCCGGTATGGCGGCGATGAGTTCTGCGTCATTTTGCCCAATCGCACGCTCGCCCAGGCGCAGGAAATTCTGGAACGGTTACGCCTTGTGTTCTGCCAGTACCAACACTGCGAAGCACCTGGGCTGCAAGTGAGCCTGAGTATAGGCTTGGCATCGTACCGCACCGATCT
Source organism: Pseudomonas sp. E315 (assembly GCF_055406205.1). Taxonomy (NCBI): domain Bacteria; kingdom Pseudomonadati; phylum Pseudomonadota; class Gammaproteobacteria; order Pseudomonadales; family Pseudomonadaceae; genus Pseudomonas; species Pseudomonas sp. E315. Next base: position 27,530 of record NZ_JBUZPJ010000011.1, read on the forward strand.
ACAGGACGCCGGCATGTGGCTCAACGAAGCCGACAAAGCGCTGTATATCGCGAAAAAGACAGGCCGTAATCGGATCAGTCTCGCAGCAGCAGACCAGTTTATGGACTCCGTTTAAAGCCCAGTCCGGCAAGGCACGCGCGCAAACGCTCAGTTAACTGAATTGAACACACAGCTAACCGAGCGAAGGGTGAGCCTGACATCCAGCATGCCCCGACACACTGTGAGCGAGCGTTCTTAACTCACACACCTGCGTACCGCCGAGATTTCAGGCACGTCCCGACGCTGCATGTACACACGCAAGGGCTCGGTGATGTTTAAGCGATCGTCGATATTTTGATCCAGCAGCAACTGAATCAATTCGCGCTTGAGGGTCATGGTGTCTGCGGCATCGGCCTGCCAGACAAACTCGCTGGTTGGCGTGATGTTGTCGTCTGCCACATCCATTCCGAAGGAATCTTCACTGAATCGGACAATGTACTGCTGTGTCTTACGATTGAAACCTACAAAGCCGTTAAGTAGGTCGGCAGCCTGACAGATGAGTTGCGAAGTGATACGCATGGTAAACCTCACTAACGAGCCGCGAGGGCTCTGGGACGATGGTTTACACGCAAGTCTTAAACACGCATCCCTCTGCTGGGAACGCTGGGTGAGCGAAGAATACTGCACAAACGGGCAAATAAGTGCTGCAAATTAAACACGACGCACGTTTATGTCGGGTTCTCGATAGCGCTCCCGTAGCGTCAGTTGCTAAAAGACGCCCCTATTTTTTATGCGACCAAAGGAACTCAACAATGCCTGACACTTTTAGCAAGAGCGCACTGCTGCTGAGCCTGCTTCTGGGCATGGGCGGCGCACACGCTGCCAGTGAGTCAAAAAGCGCTCAGACAACCTTGGCCAATGCGCATGGCATCCCGCGCCCGGCGGTTATTGCTCACCGAGGAGCCTCTTTCGATGCGCCGGAATCAACCGCTGCCGCTTACACACTGGCTCGTGATCTGGGCGCTGACTATCTGGAAATGGACCTGCAACGCAGCAAAGACGGCGTGCTGTTTGCCTTGCATGACAACAGCCTGCTGCGCACCACTGACGTGGCCAAAAAATTTCCAGAGCGTAAAGACAGCCCTGCAAGCGCCTTCACCTTGGCGGAGTTGAAAAGCCTGGACGCTGGCAGTTGGTTTAATCAGGCCTACCCTGATCGTGCTCGGGCCTCCTACGCCGGCCTGCAAATTCTTACCTTGGATGAAATCATTGATATCGCCCAAGGCAACCCACAACATGCACCCGGTTTGTACATTGAAACCAAAGAGCCCAAACAGTTTCCGGGCCTTGAACACGATCTGAAAAACGCACTAAACAAACGTGGATGGCTACAGCCTGCTACTTCAGCAGAGGCCAAAGGCGAACCAAAGGTGGGCCAAGGCAAAGGCCGGGTAATACTGCAAACTTTTGAAAAAAGCAGCCTACAACTGCTGCAAAAAGAAATGCCACAAACACCAAAAATCCTGTTGTTGTGGGTCGGTGAAGGCGGCATGGCCCCCAGCTCCAGCGTCAGCTTTGCCGATTCCGGCGAGAAGGACAAAGCCGCCTACTACGCCAAGCAACAACCCAAAGACAAAGCAGAATTCATGCAATGGCTCGATTTTGCCAAAGCCCACGGCGCCATCGGCACTGGCCCTTCAGCAACCCTGACCAATGGTGGCGACCAAAGCTACTTCGACCTGATCCAACCCTGGATGAACAAAGCCACCCACGACAAAGGCATGTTGGTGCATGTTTACACCTTGGACGAACCTGTGGATTTCAAAAAAGCTATGGAGGCTGGCGTAGACGGGATTTTCACCAATCGTGCCGCGCAACTGCTCAAACACTACCAACGCCCGAGCCCAGTCAGCGTTAACCAACTGCTGGAAAAAAACGGCTACTGAGCCAATAAACCCGCACGTCAGTCTTGGGGCTGTACGAAATATATCTGCGCCCCGTGATCCCTCGTTGAAAACAGCCGAACAATGCCCATTTACAACTCGTAAGCGGCACTTGCTCTCCTGTTTTCGACTTGCCTAACCTTGGCGCGAAAAATTAAGGGTGAGTTAAGTTGCGCTGGTTAATCTGATCCCACTTAAACAGATCACCCCAGAGGGATTAAACATGAAAGCACTTAAAATTTTGTTCGCCGCTACTGCCCTGACACTGACCGCTGGTTTGGCTCAAGCTGATGTGCGTCCAGACCATATCCCGGATCTGCTCAAATCGGGTGAAATCACCTCATTTGAAAAGCTGAATCAAGCGGCTATCGCACTTCATCCGGGTGCAACAATCCTCGACACAGAGCTTGATCACTCTTACGGCAAGCTGGTGTATGAAGTTGAGTTGCGCGATACCAAAGGTGTTAAGTGGGACGTCGAACTAGAGGCAAAAAACGCTGAAGTTCTGCAAAACAAACAAGATCATTGATTTAAAGTAACCCTGTTTAAAAGCCGCGCCCCTTGTTATGAGAGGCGCGGCTTTTTTATGCGTTTATCCCGCATGAATCCATACCAAAGTTATTTGCACTCGCTAGAATTGCGCAATCATCGCCTACAACAGAGAGCGTCGACCTTGGTAAATAAGACAGCGGCCGCCGACATTACAACCATTGGCCGAATAAGCGCTGTACCGGCAATGCTTCAAGTTATCAGCGAGATGACAGGCATGCGCTTTGCTGCCATCGCAAGGGTGACACAAGATAGCTGGACGGCCTGCGCAGTGCTGGACAAGCTCGGCTTTGGCTTGGAGGTGGGTGGCGAGCTGGAGCTGGCCACCACCTTGTGTTTTGACAGCATGAACTCGCACTTACCGATCATTATCGATAAGGCGAGCGACGATCCGCTGTACTGCAACCATCACACGCCAAAGCTCTACCACTTTGAAAGTTACATCACGATTCCTGTAGTGCGCACCGACGGCCGCTTCTTCGGCACCCTATGCGCGCTTGATCCGGAACCTGCGACAGTCAAAAACAGCACCATCCAGAACACCATGCAATCTTTCGCTCGCCTGCTCGCGCTGCAAATCGAAGCCGAAGAGAACCTGCAACGTACCGAAGACGCACTGCTTGTCGAGCGTGAAACAGCGGAGCTACGCGAGCAATTTATTGCCGTGTTAGGCCACGACTTGCGAAACCCGCTGTTCGCCATCACCACAGCGGCTGAGCGTTTATTGCGTAAACACCCCAACGCCACAACGGATAGCTTGGTGAAACACATACTGAGCTGCGGCCTGCGGGCTTCAAGTCTGGTTGAGGACGTGCTGGACTTTGCCAGAGGCCGACTTGGCAGTGGCATCCCGATTACAGTGCAAGAGTGCCCGAATCTCGATCAAGCATTACGCCATGTCATCCGCGAAGTACAAAGCGTGCACCCTGAGCGCCTGATACACACCCACCTTCAGCCGCTGACCGGGATTCATTGCGACAGTGACCGTTTATCCCAATTGCTCTCTAATTTGCTGGCCAATGCAATCGCTCATGGCGCTGGCGATGGTGTAGTTGAGGTTCAAGCACACATCATCGATCAGACATTTACCCTGACAGTCAGTAATCAAGGCAATCCCATTGCGGCGGATGTGCTGCCGCAGTTGTTCCTGCCTTATTCGCGTCCGGCCAATGACACGCCCCAAGCTGGCTTGGGCCTTGGTTTGTACATTGCCAACCAAATTGCCCTGTCTCATGGCGGCCGACTGGACGTCTGCTCAAGCCTGCAAAAAGGCACTGTCTTTAGTTTTCACCTGCCCATTACACAGCCAAAAAAAACAACACCTGATCCGTCTCTGGGTGCCTGAGTGGTATGAAAAGCTTCATCTTTTCAAACTGACCACCGGCAAGGGCCAAGTGCTCAAGATGGGCTATGGTGTGCATTCAAGCAGTCTGCAACACCCCTCAGCCATGTACGAAAGGAGTCGTTCATGCACACCAAGCTCGCCCCAAAATCCCTTTTAAGCACACTCATCGGGAAACTCGCTGGCATTGCCTACAGCCTGTTCAGCTACGTGTTCTTCTTGCTGACCTTTCTTTACCTTATAGGTTTTCTGGGCAGCGTATGGGTACCGAAAACGATTAACTCTGGCCCCGCCCTCTCATGGCCGTTGGCGCTCTTAGTCGATGTATTACTCATTACTCTGTTCGCCGTGCAACACAGCGGCATGGCTCGTAAAAGCTTTAAAAACTGGTGGCTCAATTACGTGCCCGCCCCTGTTGAGCGGGCCACTTATGTACTGGTCACCAGCGCAGTGCTTGCGCTGATGTTTTGGCTATGGCAACCGATTGATACCCCGGTATGGACCGTTGAGTCTTCGGTGGCCCGGGCTCTGCTCGCGGCCGGATACTGGACGGGGTGGGGCATCGTATTGCTGGCCACTTTTCTGCTCAGTCACTTTGAATTGTTCGGCATCAAACAAGCGCTTGATGCTTTACGCCTGCCAAAGGCTGCGCCCTGCACCTTCAAAACGCCCATGCTCTACAAAATCGTCCGGCACCCTCTGTATCTGGGGTTTCTGATTGCCTTTTGGGTCACGCCTGACATGAGCGTCGGGCATCTGGTGTTTGCCTTGACCAGCACGCTTTACATCGTGATAGGCACACAGCTGGAGGAGAAAGACCTGGTTGTACTGTTTGGCGACAAATACCGTCGCTATCAAAAGGAGGTCGGCATGTTGCTGCCGTTTATGCGCCGAAAACCGTCTCCAAAGGATTAAATGGCCTGTACGCTGGCGCACCCGGCGGCACAACGCGCCACACGTTTAATGTCACTCGCCATCAAAAACCCACGCCGGTATTTATAGAAAGCCAAGATAGGTAGACACTGGCGCCCTGCTTTAACGGCGCACCGCGCCTGCCCATTGCGCCCAGACAGAACTCAGCATGAACAGCCGCCTTTGCCTCTACGAAGAACTAACGCCCCTGCAACGCGAACAACTGCGCGAGGTTGAGGTTCACCCTGAACAAATTGCCTTTTGCGGCGATGTCACATCGGCTTTGCACTCACTGCCTGCGCAACCTCATGCAGGTATAAAAGGCTTGGCCCTGCTCAGCGATGAAGTACCCGTGGCCTTCTTGCTGCTCAAGCGCCACCCGCTATTAGCCCATTGGGCCGATGCCGACAGCGCCACCCTGCACGCATTGCAAGTCGACAAACGCGTTCAGGGGCAAGGTTTGGGTAAAGCATGCCTGAGTGCGCTACCACTGATGCTCCAACACCTTTGGCCTGACATTCGTCAGGTGATGCTTTCTGTGAGCGTCTTCAACACAGGCGCGCTGGCATTTTATCTAAGCCAGGGCTGGGTCGAGGATGGCGAAGCCTATCGCGGTGAACGCCGCCTGGTGCTTCGCCTAAGCGACTGCGCTGCGCTGCAACAATCACTACCGCAGGCAGTTTGAAGCGTTTATAGCCTCTTTAACGGCAGCCAGATTTCCACTGACCCAGCCCCCGTTTGCGGATCAAAGTCTGCACTGTAACGTTCAAACTCTGGTGCATCCGCAGCCTCACGCCCCGAATGGGGTAGCCAGTCATTCCAGATCGACTGGAATGTTTGTCCAAGGCTTGTCAGCGGCCCTTGATGCTCAAAAACGGCGTACTCCTGCTCTTTTAACTCAACCCAACGATACTCTTCGGGCAAGTCATCGAGCTTGCTGATCGCTACGCCTGCGATGTATTCAAAACCACCCTTACCGTCCGGGTTACAGCACACGCCGTAAGTTTCGCCGCCTACTTGCCCTGGAACCTTCCCTATGCACGAAAGGAGTTGCGTCCACAACTTCGGAATATCTGCCACGGAGCCCTGGGTAAAGTGCCTCCCAAAACCCGCAATCAGTTGAAACGGGCCTCTAGCGAATCGGGGAGCTGAGAGCTGAAACTTTTGTGCTTCGTCCATAGGGGCGCGCTCGGTAATTAAGTAGGCGACACAAGTTGTGAGTATAGGAACAAATACAGATACGGCCCTAACCTGTGAAAAATACACCTGTTCTGTATCTAGACAGCTGCCCGTGCGCGCCATTATTGTTTCGCCCAGACCACCGCAGTGGTCAACGTCGCTCGGACGGTTCCGGGCGCTTACGTACCAGAGGCATACATGGCAGACCAAGGTTCGCCGCGCCGCTTTGCGCGCATAGATCGACTCCCCCCTTACGTGTTCAACATCACTGCTGAGCTGAAGATGGCCGCCCGACGTCGTGGCGAAGACATTATCGACTTCAGCATGGGCAACCCTGACGGCCCAACCCCGCCACACATTGTTGAAAAACTCTGCACTGTCGCCCAGCGTGAAGACACCCACGGCTACTCCACTTCCCGGGGCATCCCGCGTTTGCGCCGGGCAATTTCGCGCTGGTACGCCGACCGTTACAACGTTGAGATTGATCCCGAGCACGAAGCTATTGTGACCATTGGTTCAAAAGAGGGCCTGGCACACCTGATGCTTGCCACTCTTGATCAAGGCGACACCGTTCTGGTGCCTAATCCCAGCTACCCAATTCACATCTACGGCGCTGTCATTGCTGGCGCCCAAGTGCGCTCAGTACCGCTGATTCCGGGCGTGGATTTCTTTGCCGAGCTGGAAAAAGCCATTCGTGGCTCAATTCCCAAGCCCAAAATGATGATTCTGGGCTTCCCGTCCAACCCAACCGCGCAGTGTGTTGAACTGGACTTTTTCGAGCGTGTGGTTGCATTGGCCAAGCAATACGATGTGTTGGTGGTACACGATCTGGCCTATGCCGACATCGTCTACGACGGCTGGAAAGCCCCTTCAATCATGCAAGTGCCGGGCGCCAAAGACATCGCCGTAGAGTTTTTCACCCTGTCCAAAAGCTACAACATGGCAGGCTGGCGAATTGGCTTTATGGTCGGCAACCCTGAACTGGTCAATGCGCTGGCCCGCATCAAGAGCTACCACGACTACGGCACATTTACCCCATTGCAAGTGGCGGCCATTGCGGCACTTGAAGGTGATCAGCAGTGCGTCAAAGACATCGCCGAACAATACCGGCAACGCCGTAACGTCTTGGTAAAAGGCCTGCATGAACTGGGCTGGATGGTCGAAAACCCAAAAGCGTCGATGTATGTCTGGGCAAAAATCCCTGACGCATACGCCCACTTGGGTTCGCTGGAGTTTGCCAAAAAGATGCTGGCAGAGGCCAAGGTGTGTGTTTCACCCGGCGTAGGATTTGGTGAGTATGGCGACGACCATGTGCGCTTTGCACTGATCGAAAACCAGGACCGGATTCGTCAGGCCGTTCGCGGAATTCGCGCCATGTTCCGTGCCGACGGCTTGAGCCCGATGTAAGCCTCTACCCACTCACCGCAGCTGCGATCTGCTCAAAAGATCGCAGCTGCGGGCGAGGTGCGGCGTTTTAGACCACCAACGACAACAGCAGAATAAAGATCAAACCTACAACCGACAGAATGGTTTCCATTGCAGTCCAAGTTTTGAAAGTCTCGGCTACGGTCATATTGAAGTACTGCTTAACTAGCCAGAAACCCGCATCGTTCACGTGAGACAAGATCAACGAACCCGCACCGGTCGCCAGTACCAGCAGCTCGCGATTCACCCCCGGAATCAAGTCCACTACCGGCAATACAATCCCCGCGCCAGTGATGGTTGCAACCGTGGCAGAACCGGTCGCAATACGGATCACCGCCGCCACCAGCCAAGCCAGCAAAATCGGCGAAATCTGTGCATTGACCGCCATATGGCCGATCACGTCCCCCACTCCGCTGGCAACCAGCATTTGTTTGAAGCCGCCACCTGCACCAATGATCAAGATGATCGCCGCAGTAGGGGCCAAACTTGCGTCGAGCAGTTTAAGGATGCGCTTGGAGTCGATCCCTTGCTTGGCGCCGAACGTATAAAGCGACAGTAGCAACGCCAGCAGCAGTGCACTGATCGGGTGGCCGATCATGTCCATCCAGCCACGGAAGAAGTTGCCATCAGGCAGCGCCACGTCAGCAAACGTCTTTAGCAACATCAAAAACACAGGCAACAACACGGTAGCCAAGGTGATGCCAAAGCTCGGCAGACTGCTGGACTCCGGCTCGCTTGCCAGTTGATCCACCAACTCTTGCGACGCATGGCCGGGAATGTGCTTGGCGATCCAGGTGCCGTAAATCGGCCCGGCAATAATGGCCGTCGGCAAGGCCACAATCAGGCCGTACAGAATGGTTTTACCGATATCGGCACCGAACACACCAATCGCCAACAGTGGGCCCGGATGCGGCGGCACCAGACCGTGTACCGCCGACAAGCCGGCCAGCAATGGAATACCGATTTTGATGATGGACACGCCAGTGCGACGCGCAACAATAAACACCAGCGGGATCAGCAATACAAAACCAATCTCGAAGAACAGCGGGATCCCTACCAGAAACGCCGCGAACATCATCGCCCACTGCACCCGCTCCTTGCCGAAAGCACGAATCAGGGTGCGAGCGATTTGGTCAGCACCGCCGGAGTCGGCCATCATTTTGCCAAGCATGGTGCCCAACGCCAGGATGATCCCGACAAAGCCCAATACGCCGCCAAAACCGTCTTGAAACGACTTAATGATTTTGTCCGTAGGCATGCCTGAGGTCAGGCCTAAAAACGCAGAGGCGATGATCAGCGCAATAAAGGGGTGCAACTTGAATCGGGTGATCAGTACGATCAACCCGATGATGGTCACCACTGCATCAATCAGCAGAAAGGTGTTTTGGGACATGCCTAGCATGGGGCGTCTCCTGCCTTGTTTTTGTTTTTAAGTGCGAATGTACAGCCGCAGCTGACGTGGATAGCGCTGTCTTTTTTATGAACAATCATGGCGTTGTCAGCACCGAATGCTCACGCCACCAATCACGCGCGTCACTTGCCAATTGGGCAATGTCTTTGCTCGCCGCATCCAGTGTGAGCACCAACGGCTCATCGACGGGCGATTCAAGCGCAGCGAACTGGCTGTCGATCAGGGTCTTGGGCATGAAATGACCGGGGCGATGTGCCACTCGATCAGCAGCAACAGCTGGGGTCAACTCAAGAAACACGAAGCCCAGACCGCTGACAGCACCGCGCAAACGCTCGCGATAACGCAGCTTCAGGGCAGAACAGGTCAATACCGGACGCTGCCCGCGGGCAACAGCCACGCGCAACGCATCGCACAAGCTATCAAGCCAGCCGGCGCGGTCTTCGTCGGTCAGGGGAATGCCTGCACTCATCTTGGCGATGTTGGCGGCAGGATGAAACGCATCGCCCTCGATCGGGGTTGCGCCATTAAGCTGGCACAGCGCCTGACTCACGCTGGACTTGCCGCAGCCGGCAACCCCCATGATGACGAGGGCAGTGATAGGTTGACTCATGAAACACCTCAGTCCGTAGACAGCGCTGTCTTTGCACCCGCGTTCAATACTTGAAAGCAAAGCACAAAGCCGGAGCTACCGACGTCTATTTCTCATTTTTATGGGGAAACGCGTTGGCGCTCTCGACATACAAAGCTGGGGTAAAAACCTGGCCACAATCAGGCAATTGCGGGCACGCCAGGACAGCGCTACCTTAGTGACTTGTTTTTTGTTTGGCAAGCCACCCCGATGACCACCCCCAAGAACGATAAAAATACCCGCACCACAGGGCGCCCGACCTTGAATGAAGTCGCACGACTGGCAGGTGTCAGCCCCATTACCGCCTCGCGCGCATTGCGCGGTATCACCAGTGTTGCGACCGACCTCGCAGAAAAGGTGCGCATGGCCGCAGACGAACTGAATTACGTCGTTAACCCAGCCGCTCGGGCTCTGGCTTCGGCGCAGAGCCACTCTGTCGTGGTGCTGGTGCCTTCTTTGTCCAACCTGTTGTTTATTGACACCCTCGAAGCCATTCATGCCGTATTGCGCCCCAAAGGCTTTGAAGTGCTGATTGGTAACTTTCACTACTCACGCGATGAAGAAGAAGACCTGCTGCGTAACTACATGGCTTACCAGCCACGCGGTCTTTTGCTGACAGGCTTTGATCGCTCCGAAAGCTCCAGACGGATGATTGAAACCAGTAATGTGCCCTGCGTGTACATGATGGAACTGGACGCCGCTGCCGGCCTGAACTGCGTCGGCTTTTCGCAGTTAAAAGCGGGCGAAACCGCAGCTCAGCATTTGATTTCCCGCGGGCGCCGACGCTTGGCCTACATCGGCGCTCAGTTGGATCAGCGCACGCTCTTGCGGGGTGAAGGCTATCGCCGAGCCTTGCAGCAAGCCGATTTATACGACCCAGACCTTGAAGTACTCACACCACGCCCCTCTTCGGTAGGCCTGGGCGGCGAGCTATTTTTACACTTGCTGGCCAGCCATCCGAATGTGGATGCGATTTTTTTCGGCAATGACGACCTTGCCCACGGCGCTTTGCTAGAGGCTGCACGTATCGGTATAAAAATTCCCGAGCAAATCGCAATTCTGGGCTTCAACGATTTGCCCTCGTCCGAATTTATGGTGCCGCGTTTGAGCAGTATTCGTACCCCCCGAGAAGCCATTGGCCGTCGCGCCGCCGAACAAATGCTCACGCTGATGGCGGGCAACAAAGTGGCTAATCCGGTACAAGACATGGGCTTCGAGCTGATGGTGCGCGAAAGCAGCTAAGCGCACGCGCCATATCCCGCTAAAACCTTGCCCATTGTTAGCCGCAAGCGGCAAGGTTTGACCGCCTGACACACCGCTAAAAACCGTCGCCCGCCTGTAGCCCTTCAAAATCGGCGTGCACCTGAGTGGGCATACTAATTGCTGGTAGATTGGCCATCACCGTTTCTACGAGGCCACGTTCATGTTGATTAGCGCGCAGCAAACGTCTCAGATCCAAAAAAGCCAGCGTACCGATCTAGACCCAACTACAGCGGCTGCTAGCGTGCTGTACAGCGGCATGCTGCAAAACCAGCAGCCATTAACCAATATTCAAGCCTCAGCGGCATCGGTCGCGGGTGACAAGCAGGCGGACAACGTCAACGCTGCATTCGCCAAAACCCGCGTACTGCTGCAAGCCAGCGTGCCCGAAGCCGCAGCCGTGCAAAGCACCAGCACTCAAAACAGCACGGCTGCCACTCAAGGATCGGCGGCTGAAGAGTTCAAGGACTACATGAGCAAACCCGTCACACAACGGATTCGTGAGCAGTATCTGAAAGAATTGGGACTGACCGAAGAAGACGTGAAAGCCATGCCCCCTGAGCAGCAGCAAGCCATCGCCGATAAAATCAGCGACTTGATGAAGGGTCAGCAAGCCATCAAACAAGCTGAAGTCGCACAGAACGCCGCTGAAAAACAGGTGTAAGGTTTTTTCAGGCGCCCCCCACCCTGTAAGCGCTGCGCTGCCTGCTCGCGCTTACAGGGCCGCTCAATCCGCCTTAATGCAGTTGCAAGGTGGAGTTGAATTGGCTGATAGCATCCACCACATGCTTGGAGCCTTGCTGAATCTCCAAAATCGCTTCCCCCGCCTCATTGGCCAACTCGACCCCCAGCCCGGTTCGACTCAGGCTTGACTGCATACTCGTCACAGCACTGAGGGATAAATCATGGTTCTTGCGCACCACCTCCACAATCTCAAGCGTGGCCGCACTGGTTCGCGCCGCCAGGCTTCTTACCTCATCAGCGACCACCGCAAAGCCACGCCCATGTTCACCCGCTCTGGCCGCCTCAATCGCCGCATTGAGCGCCAGCAAGTTGGTTTGATCGGCAATACCGCGGATGGTCTGCACAATTTTGCCAATGATCTCTGACTGCTTGCTCACCGCATCAATGCTTTGTGCAGCTTCATTAAGATCTTTGGAAATCGCTTCGATGATTTGCACCGTTTGCTGAACCACCTGCGACCCCTTTTGCGCACAGGCATCGTTTTGCACGGAAGTGGCGTGTGCTGAATCGGCAGCCGTTTGCAGGTTGGTGACTTGAGCGGTGATGTCACTGGCAAACTTGACCACTTTATACAGGCGGCCCTTGGCATCAAAAATCGGGTTGTAAGATGCCTCGAGGAAAACCACATGCCCGTATTTATCCACCCGCTCAAAGCGCCGCGAGTGGTATTCGCCCCGATTGAGCGAGGCCCAAAAAGACTTATACGCTGCGGACTCTCGCTCGCTGGTCTTGCAGAACATACTGTGGTGCTGGCCCACAATCTCACCCAGCGAGTAGTGCATGGTGTCCAGAAAGTTCTGATTGGCGTGTATGACGCGACCGTCGGGAGAGAACTCAATCAAGGCCATTGAACGGCTCAAGGCATTCACGATGCTCTCGTTTTCGTGCTCTTTATTAATGCGCTGAGTGATGTCTGCAGCCACCTTGATGACGCTGGTTACAGTGCGATTTGCATCAAGAATCGGCATGTAACTGGCTTCTAGCCACACCTCGCGCCCCGCCCTGTCGAGGCGTAAAAAGCTTCCACTTAGCGCTTCGCCTTTGGCCAGGTCGTGCCAAAAGCGAATGTACTCATCGCTGCGGGTGTAAGCCTCATCACAAAAAATTCGATGGTGTTTACCGCGAAGCTCATCAATCGAGTAACCGGTCACCCGACAAAAATTGTCGTTGGCCTCCAAAATGGTGCCATCAGGCGCGAACTCAATGATTGCCATTGACCGGCTGATCGCCAGAACTTTGGCCTTCATGTCACTGAGAGAGCAAGTGAGGCGTTGATTTTCAAGCAGATCAGCTTTGCGGTGCGAGTTAAACATGGCTCAATCCCTGGAGGTGCTGTCTATTGATAATTCAAAGGTTTCAAGACACAACAAACCGCCTGCGCTATTTAACTCTTGTCACAAGAGCTTTGTTTGCAGTTCGGGTATTAAAGCAATTAAAGGTCAGGCCCTGTAAATCTGAGCATAGTCAGCGAAAAAAACCGTGCAAGCACATTGCCATCAAAATGCGACGAAACACTCAATACGCACAAAGTTGTCAAACAGACGATGCTGGCTTTGTACATTAATGGAGGCCCGAAAACCGAGCCCCCAGAGGCTTTACTTAATGCCCGAACAAGCCTGATTCAGCTTTTTTCGACTTTTTGTCAGCACGCTTCTCATCAGCGGTTTTGGCGGGTTTCTTCTTGGCTGACTTCTTTGAATCCATACCTTTGCTCATGTCACGTACTCCACTGTTCAGGGATGTAGCCTCACGTATAACACTTATCACCCGCCTTAAGACTTTTAACTGTGTTATTCAAAAAAACGCTGAATATGAATTTTTAATTGCTAAATAGTTTCAACACTCTCACACCCACATAACATCCAAAATCAATAGTTATTGTTTATAATGCGCGCCCCAAAATCCGCGACTGTGAACTCATGCCCTCCCTTGTTTATGCGCCACTTGAAGCAGCCTTATGGCCTTTGATGAACAAGTTTTACCGCAGCCATCAATCATCGATGAAAGCGAGTAAGGACGCACAGCTATGGGTGGCACGAGAAATAGAAATCGTTGCCGGTCTATGCTTGAGGCCAGCGGCACAGGGTTATTGGTTGACGGGCCTGTTTGTAGCCCCTGCTCTACGCAAAAAAGGCATTGCCAAAGCATTGGTCGAACAGGCAGTAACGCCTTGCGAGGGGCCTGTATGGCTGTTTTGCGACCCTGAGCTACAAGGGTTTTATGAAGGGCTGGGGTTTAGCCTGGACACCACGCTCCCCCAGGTTTTGCACGAACGTTTGGTTCGCTATCAACGCAACAAGGCGATGATAGCGATGGGCTTGGAGCCGTAAGCTGAAGACCTACTCCTGAGTGCCCGGCTCCAGATCAGGGAATAACACGTCGATAAAACCGAACTTGCTGAAATCCTTGATCCGCGACGGGTATAGGCGACCGATCAGGTGATCACACTCATGCTGCACCACCCGTGCGTGAAAGCCTTCGGCCTCACGCACAATAGGCTCACCCTTGGGTGTGAAACCTTCGTAGCGGATCTTCTGAAAGCGCTCAACCATTCCACGCAACCCCGGAACGGACAGACAACCTTCCCAGTCCTGTTCAACGGTCGGGCTCAACGGGGTAATCAACGGGTTAATCAGGATCGTCTGCGGGACAGCTTCCGCATCGGGGTAGCGTTCGCTGTGTTCGAAACCAAAAATAACCAGTTGCAGGTCAACTCCAATCTGCGGAGCCGCCAAGCCCACACCGCCTGCGTGCTCCATGGTCTGCAACATGTCGTCGAGCAACTGCCACAGCTCTGGCGTATCAAACATTTCAGCAGGCACGGGCTGCGCAACACGCAGTAAACGCTCATCACCCATTTTCAAAATTTCACGAATCATAGTCAGGCTTCATCAGAAGTAGGTTTGAGGGAGTGGTCACGGCCCAGACCAGAAACATGCTGCTTTTCATCCGGCATATTGGACTCATCGAATGTTTTCTCACCCGGGTCCTTGCCTTCGACAGACATGTGTTCGATCACTGCATTCATCTCCGCACCCAGCAACAGCACTGCTGCTGAGATGTAGAAGTACAGCAACAGCACGATAATTGCGCCGATGCTGCCATACATGGCGTTGTAATCGGCAAAGGTTTTGACATAAAACGCAAAACCCAACGACGCCACAATCCACACCACCACAGCCAACACCGAGCCTGGTGTGATAAAGCGAAATTTTTGCTCAACATCCGGCATGACGTAATAGATCACGGCCACCGCAACCATCAGCAGCAACACGATGACCGGCCAACGCAAAATGGTCCACAACGTGACAACAAAATCTTCAAGACCTACTCGCCCAGCCAACCAACTCATCACCTGAGGGCCAAGCACCATCAGTGCAGCCGCGGCCAAGAGCATGCCTGCAAGACCAATGGTGTAAAAAATCGACAGCGGAAAGCGCTTCCAGACTGGCCGCCCCTCAACCACGTCATACGCCGCATTCATCGCGCTCATCATCAGCCGCACGCCGGCCGAAGCCGTCCACAGCGCGATCACAATACCCACAGACAACAAGCCACCTTTGGACTGCTGCAACTGATCAATCACAGGGTTGACCTGCTCTAATGCCTGAGGCGGCAACACCAGCTCGGACTGTAAGCGCAGCCAAGTAAAGAAGTCAGGCAGATGCAAAAAACCGATCAGCGCAATCAAAAACAGAATGAACGGGAACAGCGAAAACAACATCTGATACGCCAGCGCCGAGGCGTAGGTCGACATTTCATCGTCGATAAACTCTTTGACCGTACGGATCAAGACTTTGCCCAGTGGCAGGCCCTTCAAGACCGGAAAAAACATAGCGTCTCCTTTCGCCGCTCAAGGGTTTCATTCAACAAGCCATCCCACAAAGATGGACAGGCGTTTTACCTCAAAAGTAGTCGAGTTGGCGACTTTGAAAACATTTGACCCAAAAAACCATAAAAACGGCCATCACTGGGATGGCCATTTTCGATATTGCAGGCAGCTTGCGCACCTCATGGGCGCGCGAACCCTCAAGCCTTGTCGACGGCCTTTTTCACCGCATCCTTAACCTTTCCGACAGCCTGTTGCCCTTCACCTTTCAATTCCTGGGCTTTGCCCTCTGCACGAAGCTGATCGTTATCAGTGGCTTTGCCAACTGTTTGTTTGACATTACCGACTGCTTCGTTCGCCATGCCTTTGATCTTATCGCCAGTGCTGCTCATGGGATTTCTCCTGATGAAATTTCGGACGTCATAACCTCGACAGTAGGTTGACCTGCCTGTATCTGGCAGAGTTTCATTTATTTTCTGTGGTTCATTTCATCACCCAGCGCAGGTTTGGCTTTATGTTTACTCGCTAACCCCCGAGAATGCGCAACGTATTCAGGCTATGGCGCTGAAGATCCAGAATTGTAGGAAGGTTATGAAACTCGATAAAAAGCAGGCCATTGCCCGCAGAAACCAAGAGCTTGGCGGCGCAGTGCTCGGCGTTAATAACTGTCATTTCGCTACGCTGAACACCAACAAAAACATCTGGTGGTTCGATATTCCGTTGGCCCGTTTGGCCATCGGTCAATACGAATGGGTGCACCTGTTGCTGCACACCCCAAGCACCGACCAGATGCTGCACTTGAAAGTCACCACAGCATTTTTGCGTGAAAAACGCGAAGGCATGGTGGTACGCGCCACGCATAAGCGCACACCGACCATGAGCCTTGAGCTAAGCGCCGACAAAGACTCGTACTTGCAAGACGTTCGCCCTGCTGGCACAGGCGTTAACTTTGCGCAGTTTTTGCTGTAGTCGCTGCTGCAGGCTGTGAAGGGTCGTAGACCCTGAGCCACAAAAAACAAAGCCCCGCTCGTGCGGGGCTTTGTCGTATCAGGCGCCTTACTTTTTAAGGCCCAGTTTTTTCAGCTCTTCGTCACGCAATTCTCGACGCAAGATCTTGCCCACGTTAGTCGTCGGCAAGCTTTCGCGAAACTCAATGACCTTCGGCACCTTGTAAGCAGTGACGTTCGCACGAATATGGACCATGACCTGCTCTTTGGTCAGGGTCATGCCCGGCTTGACCACAATAAAGACTTTGATCAGCTCGCCGGTTTTTTCGTCCGGTATACCGATGGCTGCCGATTGCAGCACACCCGGCAACGAAGCCATCACATCTTCCAGCTCATTGGGGTAAACATTGAAACCCGAGACCAGAATCATGTCTTTTTTGCGGTCAACAATGCGCATATAACCATCGGGCTGGATGATGGCAATATCACCCGACTTCAACCAGCCTTCGCTGTCCATGATCTCGTCGGTGGCGTCTGGACGCTGCCAGTAACCCTTCATGACCTGCGGGCCTTTGATGCACAGCTCGCCGATTTCGCCCAACGGCAACTCTTCGCCAGCATCGTTAATGACTTTGCACAGCGTGGACGGCACCGGAATGCCGATAGTGCCCGCCTGAATGTTTTGGATCGGGTTAACCGAAGCCACCGGGCTGGTTTCGGTCATGCCATAACCTTCGCAAATCGGGCAGCCGGTTACGGTTTTCCAGCGTTCAGCCACCGACAGTTGCAACGCCATACCGCCAGACAAGGTCACCTTAAGTGCCGAGAAATCCAGCTTGCGGAACGCATCGTTGTTACACAGCGCCACGAACAGCGTATTGAGGCCGACAAAACCACTGAACTTCCACTTCGACAGCTCTTTAACCATCGCCGACAAGTCACGCGGGTTGCTGATCAAGACGTTGTGGTTACCGATCAGCATCATTGCCATGCAATGAAAGGTAAACGCATAGATGTGGTACAGCGGCAGCGGGGTAATCAGGACTTCGCAGCCCTCGTTGAGGTTCGACCCCATTAACGCCTTGCACTGCAACATGTTGGCGATCAGGTTACGGTGGGTCAGCATCGCACCTTTGGCCACACCGGTGGTGCCGCCAGTGTATTGCAGCACTGCAACATCACTGCTGACCGGATTAGCTTCTTTGACGGGTTGCCCCTGGCCTTTGCTCAACACATCGTTGAATTTGATGGCCTGCGGCAAGTGATAAGCGGGCACCATTTTTTTCACGTACTTGATCACACTGTTGATCAGTACGCGCTTGAACGGCGACAGCAAATCAGCTACTTCGGTGACGAACACATATTTGACGGACGTTTGTGGCACAACCTTTTCAGCCAGGTGCGCCATGTTCGCCAGACACACCAACGCCTTGGCGCCGGAGTCATTAAATTGGTGTTCCATTTCCCGCGCGGTATACAGCGGGTTGGTATTAACCACGATCAAACCGGCGCGGATCGCTCCGAACACAGCAATCGGGTATTGCAGCAAGTTGGGCAGTTGGACGGCGATTCGATCGCCAGGTTGCAAGTCTGTGTGCTGTTGCAGATAGGCTGCAAAGGCACCAGAAAGTTCGTAGAGCTCACCATAGGTGATTGTTTTACCAAGGTTACTGAACGCTGGCTTGTCAGCGAAGCGCTGGCAAGATTGGCGCAATACCGTCTGAATATTCGGATACTCGTCTGGATTGATTTCGGCAGCAATCCCAGCTGGGTACTTATCCTTCCAAAAGCCTTCAATCATGGAAGCCCACTCCTCAGCGACGCGAATTCTTCACCGCATTTGATGCGGTTATTATTTGTTTGATTTTTATAATGAATACATATGGCTTCTTACTTACCGAGAAGTCACAAAGCGCGCCGAGAGTAGCAGCTTTGCCAAAGGCCGCCTAGAGCCAAAGAAAGCCCCCACAGTCACAAACCTGACTGTCCTACAATCCAAAGTCACTATTAGTATAAAAGCTCTATAAGTACCAAAACCGCTCTAAACCAAGTGATACAGGGCATTCAATGAACATTGCTGCGCAAAATAATTATGTTAGGCCATACCAATAAAAACGCCCGCTTGCACACGGCAAACGGGCGAGTGTCGCCACACTGAACGAATCAGGCGTTATCGCGTAACTCACGGCGCAGGATCTTGCCCACAGGCGTCATTGGCAACGCATCACGTAATACGATCTGCTTGGGCACCTTGTAACCGGTGAAGTTTTCTTTGCAGTACGCTTTGAGTTCTTCAACGCTGACCCCACCATCACGCGGCACTACAAACAACTTGACCGCCTCACCCGTACGTTCATCAGGCACACCAATAACCGCGCAGTTTGCGACTTTAGGGTGGGCCATCACGATATCTTCGATTTCGTTGGGGTATACGTTAAATCCCGAGACGATGATCAGATCCTTTTTGCGATCAACGATGCGCACAAAACCATCGGGATCAATCACCGCGATGTCGCCAGTACGGAACCAACCTTCGGCGTCCAGCACCTCTGCGGTTGCTTCGGGGTTGTGCCAGTAGCCTTTCATCACTTGCGGGCCTTTGACGCATAACTCACCCCGCTCGCCCAACCCCAACTCTGCACCGTCATCATTGATGACTTTCATGATGGAGCCAGGCACCGGCATTCCCACTGAGCCGAGTCGCGCCTGAATACCGTAGGGGTTAGTACTGGCAACCGGCGAAGTCTCGGTCAAACCATACCCTTCGACGATGCGACAACCGGTTAGTTTTTCCCAACGCTCAGCCGTGGCCTTGACCAGCGCCGTGCCCCCGGAGTTGGTGAGTTTGAGCTGAGAGAAATCCAGCGTTTTGAAATCGGGATGATCCATCAACGCCACAAACAGCGTGTTCAAACCCAGCAACGCAGTAAAGCGCCAGTTTTTCAGCTCCTTGATAAAGCCCTTAATATCACGCGGATTGGTGATCAGGACGTTGTGGTTGCCGGTCACCATCATGCACATGCAATTCGCGGTGAACGCATAGATATGGTAGAGCGGCAACGGCGCGATCATGACCTCGCGCCCTTCTTTAAGCAGCGGCTGACCATCATCGCCATGCTGTGACAGGCAAGCGCGAATTTGCTGCATGTTCGCCACCAAGTTGCCGTGGGTCAGCATGGCGCCCTTGGGCAACCCGGTGGTGCCACCGGTGTATTGCAAAACAGCAATGTCATCGAGCGTAACGGCCAATGGCTCAATGACCTGGCCTGCGCTTCTGCGCAAAGCACTTTTGAAAGGGACTGCTTGAGGCAAGTGATAGGCCGGAACCAGTTTTTTGACCTTATCGACCACCAGGTTAGTGATCCAACCTTTGGCCGCGGGCATCAAATCGCCCATTTTGGCTTCGATCAGGTAATCGATCTCGGTGTCTTCAAGCACTTCCTGTACACGCTTACCGAACATATTCAGGTAAACCAGCGCGCGAATGCCGGCACTTTTGAACTGATGGCGCATCTCTCGCGAGGTGTACAGCGGGTTGGTATTGACCACCACCAGACCAGCGCGCAGCGCCCCGAATACCGCGATGGGGTATTGAAGAATATTGGGCATTTGTACGGCGATGCGGTCGCCGGGCTTAAGGTCTGTGTGCTGCTGCAAATAGCCTGCAAATGCCGCACTGTGGCGTTCCAGTTCGGCATACGTCAGCGTGATGCCCAAGTTACTGAAAGCCGGGCGATCCGCAAATTTTTTGCAAGAGCGTTCAAACACATCAACGACCGACTTGAAGGCCGTCATATCAATGTCCAGCGGCACGCCAGCAGGACGTTTGTCATTCCAGAAATCAGGTTGCATTATTTTTATCCTCTTACCTGAGCATGTCTGGCCGCATCTGTGATGCAGGGAAAGCGCAACTCGCGGACGTTAACAGGTATCAAGTTGTAGGCAAATAAACGGATCGGCGCCATTTACATCTTGAATCTTATTACTGTGATCAAGCCCGTACAGCCGCCCTCAGTCAAATGCGCTATACACTGCTACGACACTGCGCAAAGGAATCGCCATGACCCACGACACTTTTTGGCTGGATGCGAATGATCGAACTGGTCTTTTCGTTAACCAATGGCTGCCCGAGGGCAAGCCCAAAGCCATAGTTCTGCTGGCTCATGGCATGGCCGAACACAGTGGTCGATATGCGCGTCTGGGCGCAGCATTGTGTGATGCGGGCTTTGGGCTGTATGCCCACGATCAGCGCGGGCACGGCAAAACAGCCGAACGCGGGACGCTAGGGCACTACGCTGACAACGATGGCTGGTGCGCCGTCGTCAGTGACGTGGCCAGCCTCAACCAGCACATCGGCCAAGCCCAGCCCGGTGTACCGATTTTTCTTTTGGGGCACAGCATGGGCAGTTACATCGCCCAAGCGTACTTGCTGCATCACAGCGCCAGCTTGCACGGCGCTATTCTGAGCGCTTCCAATTTTCAGCCAGTGGCGCTCTATCGCAGTGCCAGCCTGATAGCCCGCTTCGAACGCTGGCGCCAAGGCCCTAAAGGCCGTAGCGCACTGATTGAATGGTTGTCCTTTGGCTCCTTTAATAAAGCCTTCAAACCCAACCGCACTGCGTATGACTGGCTCAGCCGGGACCCTGCCCAAGTCGATGCTTACGCCCATGACCCTCTGTGCGGGTTTCGCTGCACCAACCAACTGTGGATCGACCTGCTCGGCGGGTTGCAGCAAATCAGTAAAGCATCCAACCTCGCCCAGATTGACCCGGCCCTGCCCTTGCTGGTGATGGGCGGCGCTTGCGACCCCGTCAGCGAGGGCAAGCGGCTTGAAGTTTTGGCCAACGCTCTACGCAATGCGGGCAATCGAAATGTGCAGCTCACTATTTACCCCCAAGCACGGCATGAGCTTTTTAATGAGATCCATCGCGACGAGGTGACAGCAGACGTTATTGCCTGGCTTAACCAGGCATTGGGCCACTCGCGCCCGCAGCGAAGCGAATAAGCCCAACACCTTTTTTAAAAAAAGCCTCTAAAATCAACATCTTGAAATCAAACACTCAGCACAGGACATGCGCTAGATGACACAGGTTACCAACACCCCGTACGAAGCCCTCGAAGTTGGCCAAACAGCCAGCTACAGCAAAACCGTCGAGGAACGTGATATTCAGCTGTTTGCGGCCATGTCCGGCGACCACAACCCCGTGCATCTGGACCCTGAATTTGCCGCTGCCACCATGTTCAAAGAGCGCATTGCCCACGGCATGTTCAGTGGCGCACTGATCAGTGCTGCTGTTGCCTGTGAGCTGCCAGGGCCGGGCACTATTTATATTGGTCAGCAGATGAGCTTTCAGAAGCCGGTCAAAATCGGGGACACCCTGACCGTGCGTCTGGAAATTTTAGAAAAAATGCCCAAGTTCCGTGTACGCATTGCCACCCGCGTGTTCAACCAGCGCGACGAGTTGGTGGTTGATGGCGAAGCCGAAATCCTCGCCCCACGCAAGCAGCAGACGGTCACGCTGCCAACCTTGCCAGCCATCAGCATCGGCTAAAACGCATGTATAAAAAAACGCCGGCTAACCGGCGTTTTTTTTAACTCATATTACTCAAGCACGTGCGCGAGCCTGATTGCGCAGCGCTTTGACCTGATCGTGATTGCGCTGTACGCCGTGGTATTGGCGCTCTACCAGATCACGAATATTGACCAAGTTGTGTTTGTTGATTTTATCCAGCGCTTCTTTATAAGCCTTCAGAGCATGGTCTTCGCCGCGCTCAGCTTCATTGAGTACAGACTCTTCGTCCTTGCCAGTCACCAGTGACTTCAAGTCTACCCAGCGACGATGCAAATCACCGGCCACACTGGTTGTCGTCTCAGGATCGCCACCCAGTTCGCGTACTTTGGCCTGCAACTCGGCAGCGGCAGTGGCGCAATCAGCAGAGCGTTTGACGAACAGCGCCTTCAACTCCGGATGCTTGATGTCTTCAGCACATGTCTTGAAGCCTTCCTGACCATCTTTGCTGGTTTCGATCAAATCGTTCAGGACAGAGATGGCTTCTTTATTAATGTCAGTCATGGTTCTAATTCCTTACGGGGTTGAGAATCGTACTGATTAGATTGCAGTCCCCGTGCCAGAATTGAAAAATAAAATAATCCCTTATTTATCAGTGATTTATATAAAACCCGAAAAGGTGTATCCGGTTTTTTTGCATGAACTGTCAATTGGCCTCCATGCAGAATGCCTGTATTTTCCATGTCATCGCGTCACGCACACCAAGGCCGCTTCATGAACCCTGAAAAACTCGAACTGCTCGTTACCCGCGAAATGCCCTTCGGTAAATACAAAGGCCGCATCATCGCCGACCTTCCCGGCCAATACCTGAACTGGTTTGCCCGTGAAGGCTTTCCGCACGGTGAGCTGGGTGGTTTGCTGGCCTTGATGCAAGAGATTGACCACAACGGCTTGTCAGACTTGCTCGACCCGCTGCGCGCCAAACACGGAAAACCCAAACCTCGCCATTGAAAGAGTGCCCCCATGCCAAGGATTGAAGAGAACGCCCGCGACGAAAACTTCTGGCACGACATTGCAGACCGCTACGACATCGCACCCGGCCCGATCAACCTTGAGAACGGCTACTTCGGGCGCATGACCCGAGGGGTAGCCCAGGACTATCAGCGTCATATCGACGTCATTAACCGCAGCAACTCGGTGTATGTGCGCCAGCATTTTGATAACACCCAAAGCACTGAAATTCGCGATCAGTTGGCAGATTTACTGGGTGTTGAACACGCCAGCATCGCCCTCACTCGCTGTGCCTCAGACGCTCTGCAATCGTTGATTCGCAACTACAACGGCTTGCAGCCCGCAGATCAACTCCTGATCAGCGATCTGGAATACCACAGCGTTGACTATGCAATGCGTTGGGTCGCCAAGCAGCGCGGGCTCGAAATCATCGAAATATCCCACACCCACCCCTGCACCCATGAAAGCCTGGTGGCCAGCTACCGCGAGGCGTTTGAGCGTCATCCGCGCATCAAGTTGATGGCACTGACCCACGTGACTCACCGCACCGGCCTAGTCATGCCCGTGGAGGCTATTGTCGAAGCTGCTAATGCCCACGGCGTTGACGTGATCCTCGACGGGGCTCACGCACTGGGCCAGATCGATTTTGACCTGCCAACCCTCGGCGTAGCCTTTGCTGGCTACAACTTGCACAAGTGGATTGGCGCGCCGCTGACGCTGGGTTTCATGTACATCGACCCGCAACGTCTGGCAGACATTGATCCTGACATGGGCGGGGATCGTTACATCGAGCCTGATATTCGCAACCGCGCCCAATATGGCACGGTCAACATCCCGGCGTGGCTTACGCTGCCCAAAGTGCTGCAAGAGCATAAGGACTTGGGAGGCGCAAAAGCCAAAGGTGCGCGGCTGAACTATTTACGTGAATTATGGGTGAGTGAGGCCCGCAAGCTGCCAGGCATTGAGGTGCTCACCCCCAATGACCCGCGACTGAACTGCGCGATTGCCTCGCTGCGGTTTACGCATCTTGATGACCAGCAACCTATGGTTGAACGGCTGCTCAACGACTACAACCTGTTCACCGTTGCGCGGGACGGCTCGGCGTGTGGCAGTTGTATTCGAGTCACCGTTGGGTTTGCCACCCGCGTGGATGACATCAAGCATTTGATCAAAGCACTGCGCGAACTGTCGCAAAACTGAGCGTGATGCCTCTCGCAGGGCTGCGATTTTCTAAAGATCGCAGCCCTCGACGGCACTTACAAAATAAAGGCAAAAAAAAGGTGCGCCGACCAAGCGCACCGAAAAACCGTAGAACATGCAAAACATTCGTAACTAAAGGGTCAATCCAGCAAAGCCAGTGCTTGGGCGGTGCATTCCTGAATGCGCGCCCAGTCGCCGTTTTTGATCCAGTCGCTGTCCAGCATCCAGCTCCCGCCCACGCACATCACGTTTTTCAACGCCATGTAGTTGCGGATATTGGCCGGACTAACGCCTCCCGTCGGGCAGAACTTCACTTCACCAAAGGGGCCGCCCAACGCTTTAATGGCTGCCACGCCGCCACTGACTTCAGCCGGGAACAATTTGAAACGGCGATAACCCAGGCCATAACCTTCCATGATCCCTGAGGCATTGCTGATCCCCGGCAGCAGCGGAATATCGCTGGCGACGCTGGCTTGCAGCAAGTCACGGGTGATGCCCGGGGTGACAATAAATTGCGAACCGGCTTCTTCGGCCGCGGCCAGCATGTGGCGATCCAGAATGGTGCCAGCACCGGTCACAAGCTCGGGGCGCTGATCGCGCAATACACGAATCGCCTCCAGGCCAAATTCCGAACGCAGGGTCACTTCAAGCGCGGTCAGACCACCGGCAGCCAGCGCATCAGCCAGCGGCAGAATGTCCTGCTTACGCGCAATGGTGATCACCGGCAAAATTCGCGCCTTGGCACACAATTCGTCGATCATGGCGACTTTGTCGGCCATCGAAACGTTCGCAATAGTTGTTGTCATGGCAGCTGATCCTTGGCTCATGGGCACCAGTAAATCTCTAACGTGGGTTGCAAAAAGGCACGAATCGGCAAGGCATTAACATCAGTGCCTGCCAACGCATCGTTGAGGGTGTTCAATTTGGCCTGCCCTTGAATCGACAGCACCGTGTGCTTTGCACTGGCCAACAAGCTGAGGCTCATGCTTAAACGTTGATGCGGCACCGTCGGCGCCAGCATTGGCCAGCAGCGGCGTGCATTGTGGGTATCCAGTGCCTGGGCCAGATTGGGGCTATTGGGGAACAGCGACGCGGTATGACCGTCATCGCCCATGCCCAAAATCAGCACGTCAATCGGCGGCAACTCAGCCAGCAGGCGATCTGCTTGCTCAGCAGCCTCACCCAGGCTGGGCGCAACGTTGTACAGACCAACAAAGCGCGCCTTGGCAGCCGGGCCTTGCAGCAGGTGTTTTTTAAGCAGCCCAGCATTGCTGTCGGCGTGCTCCACCGGCACCCAGCGTTCGTCGGCAAGGCTGACCACCACTTTCGACCAGTCCAGCGGCTGATGCCGCAAGTGTTCAAAAAAAGCGACCGGGCTACGCCCACCCGACACCACCAGCGTAGCGACGCCTTGGGTCTGAATGGCCGCGTTCAGTTGCTCGGCCACCGCTTTTGCCAGCCCTTCGGCCAGCACCGCCGGTTTTTTGAATGTATGGGCCGTCACACCGTGCGGCAGTTTCAAATCAGATATCGCCATACCAAGACCTCCCGTCCCGCGTGATCAAGGCAATGGAACTCATCGGCCCCCAGGAGCCCGCCGCATAAGGCTTGGGCGCATCACCGGATTTTTTCCAACCGGCGATCAACTGGTCACACCATTTCCATGCCGCTTCAATTTCGTCTTTGCGCACAAACAAGTTTTGATTGCCGCGCATCACTTCAAGCAACAAACGCTCGTAGGCATCTGGGATCCGTTCACTGCGATACGTGTCGGAAAAATTCAATTGCAACGGGCCGCTGCGCAGCTGCATGCCTTTGTCCAGACCTTGCTCTTTGGTCATCACACGCAAAGAAATACCCTCGTCCGGTTGCAAGCGGATGATCAGCTTGTTGCCGATTTGCAGACGCTGCTCAGGGGCGAAGATGTAGTGTGACGGTTCCTTGAAGTGGATCACGATCTGCGACAGTTTTTGTGGCATGCGTTTGCCAGTGCGCAGGTAAAACGGCACGCCCGCCCAACGCCAGTTGCGAATATCGGCACGCAACGCAACAAAGGTTTCCGTGTCGCTCTGGGTGTTGGAGTTTTCTTCCTCCAGATAACCCG
Source organism: Pseudomonas sp. E315 (assembly GCF_055406205.1). Lineage (NCBI taxonomy): Bacteria > Pseudomonadati > Pseudomonadota > Gammaproteobacteria > Pseudomonadales > Pseudomonadaceae > Pseudomonas > Pseudomonas sp. E315. The sequence goes on from NZ_JBUZPJ010000011.1 coordinate 53,503, forward strand.
GCACCGACTGCCCTTCGCTGTAACCGGCAATGTACTGGCCACGCACCACTTGGGTAGTCAGGCCTTCGGCACTGATCGGGGCCAGAGCTTTGAGCACTTTTACCTTCTCGTCGCGAATGCTGTCGGCCGACAAGTCCGCAGGCGGGTCCATCGCAATCAGGCACAGCAGCTGCAACAAGTGGTTTTGAATCATGTCGCGCAGTTGACCAGCCTTGTCGAAATACCCCCAGCGGCCCTCGATGCCGACTTTCTCGGCCACGGTAATTTCAACGTGGGAGATGTAGCGCTGGTTCCACTGGGTTTCAAACAGGCTGTTGGCAAAACGCAACGCAATCAGGTTTTGAACGGTTTCTTTGCCCAAGTAGTGGTCAATGCGGTAGATGCGGTTCTCGGGAAAGAACTGCGCCACGGCATCGTTGACCTTGCGCGAAGAGTCGAGATCCGAACCAATGGGTTTTTCCAGCACCACACGGGTGTTGTCGGCCAGGCCTACTTTCGACAGGTTTTCACAAATGGCGCCATACACCGCTGCCGCAGTCGCGAAATACGCAATCAGGCGTTGTGAGGTTGCAGCCTGCTCGGCCAACGGCAAATAGTCCTCAGCCTTGAGAAAGTCCACATGCAAATAGCTCAAGCGAGCCAGAAAACGGCTAAGCGCTTGGTCTTCGATTTCTTTATCACCGACAAACTGACGCAACTGGCTTTGGATGTGTGCCAAATGCGTGCGGGCATCACCCGGCTCACGCGCCAGCGCCAAAATGCGCGTGTCGTCATGCAGCAGCCCGGCACGATCAAGTTGGTATAAAGCAGGAAACAGCTTGCGCAACGCCAGGTCGCCCAAAGCGCCAAACAAGGCAAAGGTGCACGGTTCAACCGTAATCGAAGGCATGATGTTGGTTCTTTTATCAAGTTAAGCTACAAATACCTTTTTTCAAGGCATCACTCAAGGAGAAATGTAGTAATAAACACAACATTTTCTCAAAATACAGATTGCTACTAGTGGTCGTTACAAGCCATCAGTAGGATAGGCCACCTTCCCGAGCCGCTTTAGGGCCGCTCTTTGCATCGCCGACCCAAGGAACATAAATGGACCGCGTGCGAAATTTACTCGAACAGATCAAAGGCCGCCTTGAAGAGCTGAACAAGGCCGAGCGTAAAGTGGCTGAAGTGATCTTGCAAAATCCTCAGCAGGCAACTCGATTCAGCATCGCAGCGCTGGCTCAGGCCGCATCGGTGAGCGAGCCGACTGTTAATCGTTTTTGCCGCTCGTTTGGTGTCAGTGGTTATCCAGAATTAAAGCTGCAACTGGCGCAAAGTCTGGCCAGCGGCGCGGCTTATGTCAGCCGTGCAGTCGAAGCAGACGATAACCCGCAAGCCTACACGCAAAAGATTTTTGGCAGCGCCATTGCGTCTCTGGACAGCGCCTGCCAAGCCTTGGACCCAAACCTGATCAGCCGCGCAGTCGATTTGCTGATTCAGGCGCGGCAGATCCACTTTTTTGGCCTAGGCGCTTCGGCCCCGGTCGCGCTGGATGCACAGCACAAGTTTTTCCGCTTCAACCTGGCCGTCACTGCGCATGCGGACGTGCTGATGCAGCGCATGATTGCGTCAGTGGCACACACCGGTGAGTTGTTCGTGATTATTTCGTACACCGGCCGTACCCGCGAGCTGGTCGAAGTGGCACGCATTGCACGCGCCAACGGCGCATCGGTATTGGGCCTGACCGCAGAAAACTCACCCTTAGCCAAAGCCAGCACCTTAAGCCTGAATATCCCGCTGCCAGAAGACACTGACATCTATATGCCAATGACCTCGCGCATCATCCAGCTCACCGTGCTGGATGTGCTGGCCACCGGCATGACTCTGCGCCGTGGCGTCGATTTTCAGCCGCACTTGCGCAAAATCAAAGAAAGCCTCAACGCCAGCCGTTACCCGGTGGGGGACGAGTTTAACTGAGCACAACGTGGCGCCCCTTTGTCACCACGCCAGCACGCGACGACTCAGGCGCTCACCAGCCCTGCCCGCGCTTGCAAGCTCAGATGCGCTTGCTCGCCGGGGGCCAGGGTTTGGCTCTGAGTGCCGCCACTGGTGGACTCAACGCACACAAAACCCATCACCTCGCTCCAGCTCACCCCCAATAAAGGACGCTTGCCCGGATGCCAGACCACGGTGTTGGCGCGCTCACCGGTATCAATACTCAATGCCCGTCGCCACGCATGGTCGTTAAGGTGTAATTCGCCATCGTGCTGGAACACTCGCTGACAGCCCCCCTCTACGCGCAACTCACCTTTTTGCTGACACGTTTGGCGGCTCAGTTGGTCATAACCTTCAACGCCATCCAGCCCAGACAGCGCTACCTCGGCAACATCACCAATACGCCAGTAAGCGTGCAAAGCCTGACTCATCTGGCAAGGTTCATCGTCCTGATGCTCTGTGCTCAGGCGCAACGCCATGTCTTCTCCCAGACGCGCGTGCAAATCAACTTGCCAATCGCACAGCTGTAAACGCCAGTGCAGGGTGACGCCATCTTCGTCGCTACTGGTGTCGAGCAACTTCCAGTCGATCAACCGTGCCCAACCGTGGGACGGCCACGCATTTTCGCTGGGATGACGGCCATACCACGGCCAGCAAATCGGCACGCCACCACGAATTGCTCCAACCTGCGGCCATTTAGCGGCACACCAAAGCCAAGGCTTTTGCCCAGTTGGACGAAAGTGCAACAGCTGCGCACCCTGACGACTGAACACCGCCTGACAATTGGGATGATCAATCACCAATACGTCACGCTGCTGAAAACGTTCCCATTGAAAAATCGGCTGCTCACGCTTGGATTTAAAAAAGCGATGAAGCGGATGCTCATGCATATACCGCAGTCCTGAAATCATGCGGGTCAGCCCGCCGGGGTGTGCTGCCCCAAAAAAAGCGGACAGCCAAAGCTGTCCGCCAGATGCACGCAAGGATAAACGAGCCCGATTAAAACACCGACTGAATTTTCAAACCGGCCACCAGAGCGTTATCAACTTGATCCACCCCCCCCGGATGGGCGATGTATTGCAGGTTGGGACGCACTGTCAGCCAGTTAGTCACATGGAAGCCATAGTTGATCTCGTAGTTGTACTCAGTGGAGCGCAGCGGCGAGTACAGCGGATCGTTGTAATCGTTAACACCAATGGCAGCGTTGGCCAGCTCGGCGTTTTTCTTCACATCGTCGTTTACATGGATACGGGCAAAGCCGATACCAACGTCATCTTTTGGTCGCCCATCAAACGGCCCTTTGTAGACAAACATCAGCGACTGGTAGTTATCGACGATGTTGGTGGCCTTGTCGTGGAAGGTCGCGTTAACCGCGATGTTCAAACCACGAGAAGCATCACCGTTATGACGAGTCAGTTGTTGCTGCGCAACCAGCCAGTAGCCGTGTTTGCTGTTGTGAACGCGGTAGCTTTCACCGGTAGTTGCGGCGTCACGGCCATTAATATCTTCACGCAGGTCATCCGCAGGCGCCGTGCTTTTGTAGTAACCCACACGGTATTCGCCCGGCAGGCTGTCGATTTTTGGCGACCAGACCAGTTCGATAGGCAAAACGGTGCCCTTGGTACCACTGCCGCTGAGTTTGAACCCGTTGCCGTGCTCCAACTGCGATGGGTTCTGGTTATACGCGCCGATCTGCGCATACAGCTCAGGCGTGATGTTGTACTTCACGCGTAGCGCAGCCTGACTGACCGGCCAGTTGTACCAGATGTTGGTGGCCCAGTTACCCACCTGAGAGCCGCAAAAGGCCAGGTTTTGGAAGTCGCACGCGAAGGTGTTGAAGTCTTCGCCTTCGCCGAAGTAGCCGGCTTTAACGTCCAGTTTGCCGTCGAGAAATTGATGCTGAATATACAACTGAGTCAAACGCACCATGTGACCACGGCCGTAAACTTCCTGCGATGAACTCAACGTGCCCGCACGCGGGTCACCGACCCGGTCGTTAGAAATGCTTTGACCGTTGCGATTGGTGATCTGGATCTTGGCCTGGGTATTGTCCCAACCGAGCAGCTTTTGCAGATCCAGCGCTGCACCCAACCCAAATTGATCACTGTATCGAGCCGTTTTGTTGTCGTTATAGCCACCGTGTAAGTTGGCCCCAACCTCACCGACATAGTCCATTTTGATGTCGATGCCCTGCTCGATCAGCCGGGTCCGCTCGCCACCCCAGTCTCCGGTCATCCACTGCGAATCAGCGCTGAAAGCATCGCCAGCATAACCACTTGTCGCGACCAGACTCAGCGCTGCCACAGCAGACAGCTGGCAGGCTAAACGGGTACGGGTCATTCGGTTGTTCATCCCTAGATCCTCGTTGTTTTTTATTGGCATTGTTTAACGCGGTGCATCTCAAGGGGCCTGATGACAGGCTCCCTGTACACAGTTAACGACCCTTGAAATGCGCCACGTTATCCGCCCGGTCTTGCGTCTGAGGCGAAGTTATCGCCCCTAAACGCTCGCCCGTATTTGCATCAAACAGTAGCACTTTAGCTGGATCAAACTGCACGGTGAGGCTTTGACCTACCTGCGGCGCTTCATCGGGTGCCAATCGGCAGCACACTTTGCTGGCGTTGAGGTTGATAAACACCAGTGTGTCCGGGCCCGTAGGCTCAACCACTTGCACCTCGGCACGGATGGTGGGCATGCCATTGGGCTCATTGGGCGCCAAGGTGATTTGCTCTGGGCGAATACCCAAAATGACATCACGGTCTTCCAGCCCCGGCTGCTGCAAGCCCAAAGGCAGCTCACAACGTGCTTGCCCGCTGTCGAGCAACGCCAGCAGCCGTCCCTCCTGACGCTGCAAGCGCAAAGGAATGAAGTTCATCGGTGGCGAGCCAATAAAGCTCGCCACAAACAGGTTGGCCGGATTGTTGTAAATCTGCTTGGGCGTGCCGAACTGCTGAATGATCCCGTCTTTCATGACCGCCACTTTGTCACCCAGTGTCATGGCCTCGATCTGGTCATGGGTGACGTAAACGGTGGTGGTTTTCAGGCGCTGGTGCATCAGTTTCATTTCGGTGCGCATTTCAACCCGAAGCTTGGCGTCGAGGTTGGAGAGTGGCTCATCAAACAGATAAATCTTCGGTCGCCGCGCCAGCGCCCGCCCCATCGCTACCCGCTGCTGCTGACCACCCGACAACTGACCGGGTTTGCGCGTCAATAAATGTTCGATTTGCAATAACTTGGCGACCCGGGCGACTTCTTCATCAATGGCCTGCGCGCTCATTTTTCGAATCTTGAGACCAAAGGCAATGTTGTCGCGCACATTCATGGTCGGGTACAGCGCGTAAGACTGAAACACCATGGCGATGTCACGGTCTTTGGGGCTCATGCCACTGATATCGGCATCGTCTACCAAAATCGACCCGCCACTGATGCTCTCAAGGCCTGCAATACAGTTCATCAACGTGGACTTACCGCAGCCCGAAGGCCCCACCAGAATCAAAAACTCGCCGTCTTCAATTTTCAGCTCAATGTTTTTAAGCGTGTCGGGCAAACCCTTGCCGTAGGTTTTATTGACGTTACGTAGTTCGAGAGTTGCCATGCGTTACCCCTTGACCGCGCCGGAGGTGAGCCCGCGCAGGAAATACTTGCCCGCAAAGATGTAGACCAGCAGCGTCGGAAGCCCGGCGATCATGGCAGCGGCCATATCGACGTTATATTCCTTGGCCCCGGTGCTGGTATTGACCAGATTGTTCAGGGCCACAGTGATAGGTTGCGCATCACCACTGGCAAACACCACGCCAAACAAAAAGTCATTCCAGATTTGAGTGAACTGCCAGATCAGGCAAACCATCACAATCGGCACCGACATTGGCAGCAAGATGCGCCCGAAAATGGTGAAAAAACCCGCCCCATCCAAGCGGGCCGCTTTGACCAGCGCATCTGGAATGCTCACGTAGTAATTACGGAAAAACAGCGTCGTAAAAGCTAGCCCATACACCACATGCACCAGCACCAACCCAGTGGTGGTATTAGCCAGCCCCAGCTTGCCGATGGTGAAAGAGGCCGGCAGCAAAACGGTTTGAAACGGCAAAAAACAGCCAAACAGCAGCAAGCCAAAAAACAGCTGCGAACCGCGAAAACGCCACATCGACAACACGTAGCCGTTCATGGCCCCGATAAAGGTGGAGATCAACACGGCGGGCACTGTGATTTTTACCGAGTTCCAGAAAAACCCACCCACGGTGTCCCACGCCTTGATCCAACCAATGCCATCAATCACCTGCGGCCAGCTCAACAAATTACCAGTGCGAATGTCTTCGGGGCTTTTAAAACTGGTCAACAGCATCACGACCAGCGGAATCAGGTAGACCGCTGCGGCCAGGATCAACGTGGCGTAAATCGCCAGACGACTGAAGGTAAAACGCTGGGTGTTAATCATGGCGTTTGTTCCTCAGCTCGGAGTACAGATAGGGCACCAAAATGGCCAATATCGCCCCCAACATCATGATCGCGCTGGCCGAACCAATGCCCATTTGCCCACGGCTAAAAGTAAAGGAGTACATAAACATGGCGGGCAAATCTGAGGAATAACCCGGCCCGCCAGCGGTCATTGCAGACACCAGATCGAAGCTCTTGATCGCAATGTGCGCCAGAATCATGAACGCGCTGAAAAACACCGGACGCAGGCTAGGCAAAACAATACGCAGATAAATGGTGGGCAAACTTGCACCGTCCACTTGAGCCGCGCGAATGATGGATTGATCAACCCCGCGCAAGCCCGCCAAAAACATCGCCATGACAAACCCCGAGGCTTGCCACACGGCCGCGATCACCAAGCAATACACCACGCGATCCTGGTCCAGAAGCCAGTCAAACCTGAACCCTTCCCAACCCCAATCGCGAAGCATTTTGTCCAGGCCAAGGCCGGGGTTAAGCAGCCACTTCCAAGCCGTCCCGGTGACGATCATCGAGAGTGCCATCGGGTACAGGTAAATCGTGCGAATGAAGCCCTCTTTGCGAATGCGCTGATCGAGCAAAACGGCCAAAAGTACGCCAATCCCCAAGCTGATTGCGATAAACATGCCGCCGAACACAAACAGGTTTTTACTGGCGACCCACCAACGGTCGTTCTCCATCAAGCGGGCGTATTGTTGTAAGCCCACCCATTTATAACTGGGCATAAAGCTGGAGTTGGTGAACGAAAGCACAAAGGTCCAAAAAATGTAGCCATAAAAGCCCACTAACACGATCAACATGCTCGGTGCCAAAACCAACTTGGGTAACCAGCGTTGAAGCGTGTCAAAAGGCGAAGCTTTGCTGAACACAGCCACAGAGCTCATGGAAATTGTCCCGTGAGGGCATGCAGGCATCAGCGGGCGCCAATGCCTTACACCCCAGAGTGAGGAGCGCCGCGCGCGAACGCGGCAGGTTGAAGTCAGGGCGCGAGTTACTGAGCCGCTTTAATAGCTGATGCCAGTTGCTTGCCCGCCTTGGCGGGGTCAGCATTCTTGTCGCTCATAAAGTTGCTGACCGTATCGAAAATCGCGCCTTGCACCGCCAACGACGTTGCCATGTTGTGGGCCATGCTCGGCTCCAACTTGCCTGCTTTGTCGGCGGCAGCGAAATCTTTAGCCGATGCTTGACCGCAGCTGTCGAACTTGGTCATGTCCAGGTCGTTGCGTACCGGGATCGAGCCTTTGTTCTGGTTGAACACGTATTGGAAATCAGGTTCAAGCGCGACTTTGGCCAAGTCGTTTTGTGCCGCGATATTGGCGGGTGTGTTGTTTTTGGCTGACAGTTTGAACATCGCCAACGAGTCGATGTTGTAGGTAAAACTGCCCTGAGTGCCGGGGAATGGCACACACTCATAGTCAGTGCCAGCCTTTTTGCCAGCGGCTGTCCATTCGCTTTTCGCCCAGTCACCCATGATTTGCATGCCGGCCTTGCCGTTAATCACCTTGGCCGCTTCCAGGTTCCAGTCCTGACCTGTGCCATTAGGGTCCATGTAGCCCTGAAGCTTCTTCAACGCAGTGAACACCTGAGTCATTTGCTCGCTGGTCAACGCGCTTTCATCCAGCTCAACCAAGGCCTTTTTGTAACCTTCTGCGCCCATGATGCTGAGCACCAAATCTTCAAACACAGTGCTGTCTTGCCAAGGCTGCCCCCCGTGGGCCAGCGGGATAAAACCTGCGGCCTTGAGTTTGTCACCTGCGGCGTACAGTTCATCAAGGGTTGTCGGCGCTTTTTCAATGCCCGCTTTTTTAAATACTTCAGGGTTGATCCACAGCCAGTTCACACGATGAATATTCACCGGCACCGCCACGTAATGACCATCAACCTTCATGGTGTCGGAAACGGTTTTAGACAGTAGCGTGTCCCAATTATTGGCTTTGGAAACTTCATCGAGGTTGGTCAGCAACCCCAAAGCACCCCAGTCCTGCAGATCAGGGCCTTTAATTTGTGCAGCTGACGGCGGGTTACCTGATACGGCGCGGGTTTTAAGCACGGTCATCGCCGCCGCCCCGCCACCGCCAGCCACTGCACTGTCTTGCCACGTGAAACCGTCTTTTTCGATCAGCTTTTTAAGCACATCGACCGCCTTGGCTTCACCACCTGAGGTCCACCAATGCACCACTTCGACCGTGCCTTTGGGCTGGGAAGCATCGGCTGCATAGGTGTTCAGGGGCAATAACGAAGCGAGAGAAACGACAAGGGCGAGGCGACTGAATGTATTCATGTGATGACCTTTCTTGTTGTTATGGCTGTGCAAGTCTTTTGCTTGCGCTGCTAAAGAGTGTAGCCACCGGACAAAGCGCTCACGTAACGAACGGATGCCCAAATGTCACCATGCAGTGACATACAGCTTCAACCCTACCGAGTCTAAACAGACCTTTCGCCTCTGTTTGTTTGTGCCATCCGAATCCTTCCAGGAACAAGATTTGTAGGCCTGTAAGGCGATTTCCGTATTGCTTGTAGGACGCATCCCGAAGTCGTTTTCCCACGTTGTACAGGCAAAAAACTTCAGCGACTCTGCTGCCCATCGACACGATAAAAGAACGGATGCCGACACCCATCAGGAGATGTTAAACATGCCTGGAAATACATCAGCGACCCAAAATCACTGCTTCATTTACGCCCTGAGAAATCAGGCTGGTCAACGCTACGCATGGAAAGTTGATATTCAACGTGCAGGTAAATTACACATTCACCTTTTTGAATTCGCCGAGTACGGAGGTGAGGTTGAGGCGCTGAATGAGGCCGAAGCCATGCGTAACAAACTGGTATTGAAAATGCCGGTGTCGTTTACCTATGAAAATCGCCAGCGCCTTATGCCGCACAACACCAGCGGTCACCCGGGGGTGTATCGCGTTCAATCCAACAACATCCAATACTGGCGTGCCACAACCCGTATTCACGGTTACAACCTGAGCAAAAGCTTTCGCATTGATCGCTATGGTGATGAGCAGGCCAAGCAATTGGCGCTGCAAGAGCGTGAACGCCAATTAACCCTGTGCAGCGAACCTTATGACGTGGCCATGGAAAAGCTCCAGCAGCACTTTAGCCAGACCAGTACCCGCGTACGCGAAAACCGTATCAAGGCGGCAATGAATAAGCCCCAAGGGCTAAAACCACCGATCCAGGAGGCGCCAAAACCAGATCAAGAACTCTTACTGCCCATCAGTGCTGAACAAGCGAGCCTGTCGATCAGTCGGCATTTCGCGGCAAGCGCAAAATGACCCTCAGGCCGCCAGCGCGCAGGTTTTGCAGGCTGACTTCGCCACCATGACTGTGAGCAATGTTGCGCGCAATCCCAAGCCCCAGGCCGTAGCCTTGCTGCTGCCCGGCCAACCGAAAGTGAGGTTCAAACACTTGTTCCAAACGTTGCGCAGGCACACCGGGGCCTTCATCGTCGACCATCAGCACGAACACGTGTGGGTGGTCTTCAATGCTTAAGTGGGCTTTGTTACCGTACTTGAGCGCATTGTCGATCAAATTACCCATGCAGCGTCGCAGCGCCAGCGCCTTACCTGAATAGGGCAACCGCGCTTGCCCCTGCAAGGTCACGCGGCCGTTGCCCTGCGGGAGCAAGTAAGGCTCGATCAAACAGTCAAGTAATTGATTGAGGTCCAACGGCTCAATATTTTCGTGAATATCGGTGTCTTTCACGCACTGCAATGCGCCTTTAACCAATAGCTCCAGCTCGTCCAGATCGCGGCCAAACGTGTGTTGCAACTGCTCGTCTTCGAGCAACTCAACGCGTAACCGCAAGCGGGTGATGGGCGTGCGCAAATCATGTGAGATCGCGCTGAATAATTGACTGCGTTCGGTCAAGTAACGACTGATGCGAGTGCGCATGGCATTAAGCGCTCGCCCCACCTCAACCACTTCACTGCCACCAGAGATTTCGACCGGCTCAACCTCACCTTCACCCAATGACATGTCACTCGCAGCCCTCGCCAAACGCTTGAGCGGACGGCTTTGCCAATGCACCAATACGCCGATAAACAGCAACAAAAAACCGCTGCTGAGCCCGATAAACCACAGTTGCAGCGCGGGTAGACCTTCTTCTTCAAGGCTGGTGTAAGGCTGAGGCAGCAAAGAGGCGATGTACAACCACTCACCCGGCACCATCTGGATTTGAGTGACTAAAACAGGCGGATCGACAGGCTCCAGGGTCAATGCGAAATGCGCCCAGGAACGCGGCAGCTCATCAAGCTTCAAACCGGCGTTGAAAATGCGTAAGTCCTTTGGGCTGACAAACTTGACCGACATGTCTACATCAGGCCCCAACGCATGGCGCAACACTTGATCCACGGCGTCCAGTACAGCCTGTTTGCGCTGCGTGGGCGCCAGCACCTGCATATCTAGCGGTTTGTCATTGAGGCTTACCACAAACCGCGTACCGCCCATGCTTCGCAGTTGATCAAGCACCAGCGGGCGGTAGGCCAACGGCAACGATCGCAAATAACTGACCGTGGCATTCATTGAGTGCGCCATGCTGCGGGCACTGGCCACCAGGCCCTCAAGCTGCGTAGTACGCAATTGGGATAACCAGATCACGCTGGACAAGGTTTGAGCCAACACAATGGCCAACAAGGTCAACAACAACATGCGCCCCAACAATGAGCGCGGCAGGCGCAGCTTACGCCGCGGTTTAAAGGCCATAACCTGTGGTGACCTGGGCTGCCAGTTGATAGCCGCTACCGCGAATGGTGCGAATGAGTTTGGGCGGTTTGTCGGTATCACGCAGGCGCTGGCGCAAACGACTGACGGCCATGTCGACGATTCGATCAAGCGGCATCAACTCTCGCCCACGCGTCGCATTGCCAATGGTGTCGCGATCAAGGATGTGTTGCGGATGATCCAGAAACAACTTGAGCAAGGCGAAGTCTGCTCCCGACAAAATCACCTCTTCACCATCGGTATGAAACAGCCGATGGGTCACGGTATTGAGGCGCCAGTCTTCAAAGGCCATGATTTCGTTGGCCACGCTTGCATTGGAAAACTGCGCGCGACGCAATAACGCTTTGATACGCGCTTGCAGCTCACGAGGGCTGAAGGGTTTGCCAAGGTAATCATCAGCGCCCAGTTCCAGACCAATCACCCGATCTGTTTCATCTGAACTGGCGGTGAGCATGATGATGGGGATCTGCGCCAGGCGCGGGTGCTGACGCACCCAACGACACAGGCTGAAGCCATCTTCATCGGGAAGCATTACATCCAGAATCAACAAATCGCTCGGCATCTCATCCAGCGCTCGACGAAAGCCTGCACCATCGGCCACAGCACGCACCTGAAAACCGGCACGGCTGAGGTAAATATCGAGAAGGTCTCGAATTTCCTGATCATCATCGACCAGCAAAATAGACTTGCCGAGTGCGCTCACAGCGATGTTCCTTATTGTTATGGGCTAAACCAGCCCTTGTAGGAGCGAGCTTGCACGCGATAGCTTCACAGGGGTAATTCAGACAAGCCGAGCAAACGCTATCGCAAGCAAGCTCGACGCCTGCAAGCGACCAAAATGCTTCACCCAAACGCTTGCTGCAACGCAACGCCCGCGCCGATCAACCCCGGATAAGGCGCGGTCACCAGCCACACCGGGATGCCTTTGAGGTAGTCACTCATACAGCCTTTGTCAGCGAAGCTGCGCGCAAAGCCACTGTTTAAGAATATCTCGGCAAAGCGCGGTATCACGCCGCCCACAATGTACACCCCGCCACGCCCGCCGACAGTCAGCACGTTATTACCCGCGACCCGCCCCAGCCAGCAACTGAATTGCTCCAGCACTTGCAGCGCCACAGGCTCACCCGCCAGAGCAGCGGCCGTGATCGCGCGATCACTGTCGATCACTGGCGTGTGACCATCGACCGCGCAGATCGCTCGATAAACCCGCGGCAAACCACTGCCGCTCAAAATGCTTTCAGCGCTGACATGCCCGATTTCGTTGTAGATGTGTTGCCACAACTGCACCTCACGCGGGTTGCTCATGGGCAGGTCAACATGCCCGCCCTCCCCCGGCAAAGCCATCCACTGCCCATCGCCGAGGTTAAGCAAAGTCCCCACCCCAAGCCCCGTGCCCGGCCCGATTACAACTGCCGGGCGCGCTGGATCAGCAATGCCGGGGCATACCTGACGCACGTCTTCAGGCTGCAAACGGGTCATGCCTAACGCCATTGCGCTGAAGTCATTGATCAACAGCAAGTGATCAATTAACAAGGTTTGGCAAAAGGCTGATCGGCTCAGGCGCCAGTGATTATTGGTAAAGCGAAATTCATCTCCGCCCACAGGCCCGGCCACAGACAAACACACAGCCCCCACCGCCCCCAAGGTCAGATCCAGCCCCTTCAGGTAGACCTTGATCGCCTCCTCCGGGCTGGCGTAGTCGGCCGTGGCCAACACGCAGACTGAACTCAGCTGCTCGTTTTCCCACAAGGCAAAACGAGCATTGGTACCGCCAATATCACCGACGAGGGCGAGTTTCATTTCAAGTTTTCCAACGATGAGGTGAAGGTGCTAGCTCCCTGCTCGGCTGAACTGAACGCCTGACGCATAAACGCAAACAGCTCACGTCCAGTGCCCACTGCGTTACTCAACGTGCCGACCGCCGGGGTGCGTGCGGCAAACTCTGCCTCATCCACCAACAGTTGCAAAACGCCTTTGACGCCGTCAACACGAATCATGTCGCCATCCTGAACCCGCGCCAGCGCACCGCCCACTGACGCCTCGGGGCTGACATGGATCGCGGCCGGAATTTTACCCGAGGCACCAGACATGCGCCCGTCCGTAATCAACGCCACCTTGAAGCCTCGGTCCTGTAATACACCAAGAAAAGGCGTCATCTTGTGTAGCTCAGGCATACCGTTTGAGCGCGGCCCTTGAAAGCGCATCACCGCTACAAAATCGTGCTCCAGCTCGCCGGCCTTAAAGGCATCAGCCAATTGCTGCTGGTCTTGGAACACCCGCGCCGGGGCTTCAACAATTTGATGTTCCGGGGCGACCGCCGACACTTTCATCACCCCGCGCCCAAGGTTGCCTTCCATGACCCGCAACCCGCCTTCTGCCGAAAACGCGCGGGCGACTGGGCGCAAGATGGACTCATCAAGACTTTCAGTCGGGCCTTCACGCCACACCAGATTGCCCTCAACCAGGAAGGGCTCGCGGGTATAACGGCTTAAGCCAAAGCCCGCCACCGTGTTCACGTTTTCGTGAAGCAAGCCCGCGTTGAGCAGTTCACGAATCAAAAAGGCCATGCCCCCAGCCGCCTGAAAGTGGTTAATGTCTGCTTTACCGTTGGGGTAAACGTGAGACAGGGTCGGCACCACCTCAGATAAGTCAGCCATGTCTTGCCAGGTCAACAGAATACCCGCCGCCTGTGCAATCGCAGGCATGTGCAAGGTGTGGTTGGTTGAGCCACCGGTGGCGTGCAAAGCGACGATGGAGTTAACCAGTGAGCGCTCATCAACAATCTCGCCCAACGGCATGAAATCGCCGTTTTGCTTGGTCAGACGGGTCACCTGCTGAGCAGCTTCGCGAGTCAGCGCATCACGCAAGGGCGTGTAAGGATTCACAAAAGAAGCGCCAGGCAAATGCAGGCCCATGACCTCCATCAACAGTTGATTGGTGTTGGCGGTGCCATAAAACGTGCAGGTGCCGGGGCTGTGATAAGACTTCATCTCCGACTCCAGCAGCTCTTCGCGGCTGGCTTTGCCCTCCGCGTAGCGCTGACGAACGTCGGCTTTTTCTTTGTTGGAAATACCCGACGGCATAGGGCCGCCCGGTACGAAAATCGTCGGCAGATGGCCAAAACGTAGAGCGCCCATCAACAAGCCCGGCACGATTTTGTCGCAAATACCCAACATCAATGCCGCATCAAACATGTTGTGTGACAGCGCTACCGCTGTCGACAAGGCAATGACTTCACGGCTGAGCAGGCTCAACTCCATCCCGGCTTCGCCTTGGGTCACGCCATCGCACATGGCCGGTGTGCCGCCCGCAAACTGGCCCACTGAACCGATGTCGCGCAGTGCTTGTTTGATCTGCTCCGGAAAGTGCTCGTAAGGCTGATGCGCCGACAACATGTCGTTATAGGACGAAACAATGGCCACGTTGGCCGCGTTCATCATCCGCAGACTGTTTTTATCCTCCGTCCCGCACCCTGCCACGCCGTGGGCGAAATTGGCACATTGCAGCTTGCCGCGTTGCGGACCATCACTGGCGGCACCGCGAATAAGCGCCAGGTACGCCTCGCGGGTCGCTCGACTGCGGGCAATAAGACGCTCGGTGACTTCAAGAACGCGGGGATGCATGTGTTGAACTCCAGGCTAACGGATGTGGCGACCTGTGCTTGTCCTATGCTGATCGAAGACCCGAACCTGCGACTTCGATCATTCGGACCCGTTGATTCAGGTCACTCGTTGTAGATAAAACAAAATATTGCCACTTAAATGGCTTGTTTTCTATTTCTATGCGAATAATCTTGTAATTCCAACAACAAATCGATGGCAGGCGCTTTCAATGACTCTACGAATCGCAATCAATGGTTTTGGCCGAATCGGCCGTAACGTCCTGCGCGCACTGTATACCCAAGGCTACCGCCAGGACTTGCAGATCGTCGCGATCAACGATTTGGGTGACAGCTCGATCAACGCTCATCTGCTCAAGTACGACACCGTTCACGGCACTTTCGATGCCGCGGTGGAGCATGACCACGAAAGCTTAACCGTCAACGGTGACCGTATTGCGGTCAGCGCCATTCGCAACCCGGCTGAACTGCCGTGGGCCGCATTGCAGGTGGACGTGGTCTTCGAATGCACCGGTTTGTTCACTGAACGTAGCAAAGCTGCAGCGCATATTAGCGCTGGCGCGCGCAAGGTGATTATTTCTGCTCCGGGTAAAAATGCCGACGCTACCGTGGTGTACGGCGTTAACCACGACATTCTGCGCCAGTCGCATCAAATTATTTCCAGCGCATCGTGCACCACCAACTGTCTGGCCCCGGTGGCGCAAATTCTGCACCGCGAACTGGGCATTGAAAACGGCTTGATGACCACCATTCACGCCTACACCAACGACCAGAATCTGACCGATGTTTACCACAGCGACCCATACCGTGCGCGCTCGGCCACGCAAAACATGATCCCAAGCAAAACCGGCGCCGCTGAAGCTGTGGGCCTGGTTTTGCCTGAATTAGCGGGCAAGTTGACCGGCATGGCTGTGCGCGTTCCGGTTATCAATGTGTCGCTAGTAGACCTGACCATTGAGCTGAAACGCGAAACGACTGCGGCTGAAGTCAATGCGCTGTTCAAAGAGGCCAGCCAACACTCCAAAGTGCTGGGTTATAACACCCTGCCGCTGGTATCAAGCGACTTCAACCATAACCCGCTGTCATCTATTTTTGACGCCAACCACACCAAGGTCAGCGGCAAACTGCTCAAAGTATTGGCGTGGTATGACAATGAATGGGGCTTCTCCAACCGCATGCTCGATAACTGCCTGGCGCTGTGCAACGCGGAGTAACGCGATGATCGGTATCAGCTTCACCACGACCACCCTGGCGGCGCGCAAGCGTATCGCCTTGGTGGCGCATGATCACTGCAAAGGGTTTTTGCTCGATTGGGCAGAGCGCCATAAATCGACGCTCAGTCAGCACGACCTGTGCGCCACCGGCACCACGGGTTTGCTGTTGAGCCAGCGTTTGGGGCTGGCGATTGAAAGCATGATCAGCGGCCCTCTGGGCGGTGACCAGCAAGTTGGCGCACGCATCGCCGAGCAACAAATCGATATGCTGGTGTTCTTCTGGGACCCTTTTGAACCCCAACCTCACGACCCTGACATCAAAGCCTTATTACGAGTCGCTGCCGTGTGGAACATCCCGGTGGCGTGTAATGAATGCAGCGCTGACTATTTGCTCAGCAGCCCGCTCATGAGCCAGGCTCATGAGCACCGCATTCCTGACTACAACGCGTATTTGAAGGGCCGCGTTTAATCAATGGCAGGTAGACGTCGACGCAGGCTGCTCCTGCCTGTGGCAGGCATCAAACCGCGCATCTACCTCGCTTCTGCAACTGACTTTTGAAAACAGCGCTTGACCAAAGGCACAGATGATAAGCATTATCATTCGCTCGAAAATTGGTCTGGTAGCGCTGTGAGTCAGTCCCGCTTCAATGAAGTTTTCCTTACTCAACGAGTGACATTGCTGCGCACGTTGCAGCGAATGGTTAATAACCACAGCACCGCTGAGGATCTGTTGCAGGAAACTTACCTGCGGGTTACCCGTGCCTTGAGCGAACGCACTGTTGAGCACCTGGAACCCTTTGTGTTCCAGACCGCTCGTAATTTAGCACTCGACCACCTGCGCGCCCGACGCATTCAGGCTCGCACAGTGGTCGACGACGTGCCGATGGAAGTCATCGAAGGCGTGGCCTCCCCGCTCAGCACGCCCGAAGACGCGCATCAAGCCGCACAACTACTGGAGCGTTTGAGCGTGAGCCTGAGTCAGTTAAGTGCCCGCCAACAACGAATTTTCATCCTTAGTCGCTTGCATGGGTGTAGCTATCAAGAGATCGCCGAGGAGCTTGCCGTGTCGTTGAGCACGGTTCAAAAAGAACTGAAATTGATCATGGCAATCTGCATTGGGGTAGCAGATCGGATAAATCAGCCTTAACCTTGTCCGGCAATAACAGTAGGAATGTTCTGATTCATTTGGCAGAGTCTGTGCCTGGAATCACAAGACCTTGAAGAAAAACGTGCCAGATACTGCCAAGGAACACCCGTGACGGACCCTCATCAATTGCCTCGACCTGAGCTGGTACAGGACGTCTTGCAAGACAGTGCCATGAGCCAAGCACTGGACTGGCTGATCATTCTTGAGTGCCCTAGCGAAGCACAAAAAGCGGACTTTGATGCCTGGCTTAATGCCGACCCGGCCCACGCTCAAGCCTACGCTAAAGCCTACGCAGTCTGGAACGGCCAACCACTGATAGACGCCGCTCAAACCTTGCAAGCCCGGCGCTCCCCCAGCCTGTTGCGCCGCTTGAGCCAACACTGGAAACATGTGGCAACGGCTGCGGTGCTGATTATTACCGTTGGCAGTTACAGCAATGTTCCCCTGCGCCTGCAAGCCGACCACTTGACCGTAGTGGGCGAACGTCAGCGCCTGCAACTTGAAGACGGTTCAAAAGTGCTACTCAACACCAACTCTGCGTTTTCCAGCAAATTGGTCAATGCCCAGAGCAGCGCACGCTTGTATCAAGGCGAAGCTTTTTTTGAAATTCCGGCCAATCTTGAACGCCCACTGGTACTGGATGCAGGCCCCGTGCGCGTCAGTGTGCGCGACACCGCCTTTGCCGTTAGCTACCTCAATGGTGAAGCGCAAGTACGGGTGCAACGCGGAGACGTGGATTTGCGGATGAACAGCATCGGCACACAAATGCGCTTGTCTGCCGGTAGCAGCGTCAACATTGGCCCTCAAGGCTTCGGCCAACCTGTAAAACTCAACGCGCAAACTGACCTTGCTTGGGTTCAAGGGCGTCTGGTGTTTGAGAACTGCCCGATGGGCAAGGTGCTGGACGAAGTCCGCCGCTATTACCCTGGCTGGATCGTCAATAACAACCACACGCTCGAAAACGTGGCGGTGACCGGTAACTATCGGTTGGATCAGCCTCTGGACATCCTGCGTTCGCTGGCCAACATCACGTCCAGCAGCCTCTCCGAATTCCCGGCGCTGGTCATCCTCAACTAATTAAAAGTTTTTTTACTCGATAGCCTTTGGTCGTTCGTCTAGTTGTAGTCAATGCAACTGATTCGCATTTTGAGTCAGCTTCGCAACTATAAGATTCGCACACCAGGGAGCGCTATCAATGCCCACACGTTTCAACAGCCGGTCTTCTTCCAACGTCCGAGCAGGCGGTTTGCAGCAGTGCACGTTGTCATTGTTGACGGTCGCCGTGCTATTGGCGGGCGCTCAAGCCATGCCAGTCATGGCCGCCACCGACGCAGAACCGGCTAACCGCACTGTGGGTAATTACAAGTTTGCAATCTCCCAGCAGCCACTGGTTTCGGCCCTGAACGCGTTTACCAGCGTGACAGGCTGGCAAGTTGGCCTGCCCGCCGAACTGGCGCAAAACGTGTCCTCGCCTGGTGTACACGGCTCTCTGCCTCCTGAAAAAGCGCTGGATCGCTTGCTGATAGGCACCAACCTTGGCTACCGCAAACTGAGCAACAACAACATCGTTCTCGAAAAGCGCAGCATCAGCAGCGGCACACTTGCCCTGCAACAAGTAACCATCAGTGCCACGCGCCAAGAGCAAGACGTGAACTCAGTGCCCAGCACCATCACCGTTCATGATCGTCAGGAACTGGACCGACAGAACGTCAACACCATCAAAGAGCTGGTGCGCTATGAGCCGGGCGTTTCAGTCGGTGGCGCGGGGCAACGCGGAGGCATCAGCGGGTACAACATTCGCGGTATCGACGATAACCGAATCCTGACCCAAATTGATGGCGTTGAAATTCCCAACTCCTTCTTCAACGGCCCTTACGCCAAAACCCAACGCAACTACGTTGACCCCGAAATCGTCAAACGCGTCGAGATTCTTCGCGGCCCGGCGTCTGTGCTGTACGGCAGCAGTGCCATTGGCGGTGCGGTCAGCTACTTCACCCTCAACCCCGACGACATCATCAAACCGGGGCAAGATGCCGGCGCACGCCTGAAGGCAGGCTACAGCTCGGCCGACCGCAGCTGGCTCAAGTCTGCCACCGTTGCAGGCCGCGCCGACCAGTTTGACGGCTTACTGCATGTGAGTCGGCGCGATGGCCATGAAACTGAATCTTATGGCGATCACGGCGGCACAGGTTTGACCCGCACAGCGGCTAACCCGGAAGACGTTAAAACCACCAACGTACTGGCCAAGGCGGGCTGGAATTACAACGACGATGACCGACTCGCCTTCACCTATGAAAAGTACGATGACAAACGCGACATTAATCAAAAAAGCGTCGTCGGCGGCATTTTCATAAACGGTAATCCAACGAACATGTACCGTGCTCGTAGTGGCACAGACAACGTGACCCGCGAACGCTTCGGTCTGGAAAACACCTTCGTGCTCGACAGCACCCTGGCCGATCACGGCAAGTGGAGCTTGAACTATCAGGTTGCAAAAACTGATCAAGGCAGCGCAGAACACTACAAAGCATCCCGCGATGTTTTCCGCACCCGTGACACGCTCTATAAACAGCAACAATGGGTATTCGATACTCAGTTCGACAAAGCGTTCTCCATTGCCCAGACCGACCACCTCTTGACCTACGGTGCCACCATCAAGCACGAAAAAGTCACTGGTTCGCGTGCAGGTAAAGGCACTTGCCTCGCCGTTGGCAAAGACTGCGCTGCGGTGGGTGCAACAAGTACCAACACCACTGACACCTACGCCAAAGTCAGCGACTTTCCGGACCCGACGATCAACACCTACAGCCTGTTTGCACAAGATGAAATCAGTTGGAACCAGTGGACCTTCATGCCAGGCCTGCGCTACGACTACACAAAGTTAACCCCTCACATCACGCAAGAGTTCTTGAGCGCTGTAAACCCAGACGGTAAAGACCCCGTTAACGACGACAAAAAAACTTGGCACCGCCTCTCGCCCAAACTGGGCATGACCTACTCGTTCAACGACAACTACACATGGTATGGCCAATACTCCGAAGGTTTCCGCACGCCAACCGCCAAAGCACTGTATGGCCGCTTTGAAAACCTGCAACAAGGTTATGTGGTTGAGCCCAACCCGGATCTGGAACCCGAAAAAAGCAAAAGCTACGAGACGGGCTTACGTGGCAACTTTGATGAGGGGTCGTTCGATGTCGCCGTGTTCTACAACAAATACCGCGACTTCATTGACGAAGACAACATCACCCCTGGCTATACCCTTGAGAAATTCAAAAGCGAAAACATCAAACACGCCACCATCAAGGGCGTAGAACTTAAAGGGCAGTTGCAACTGGATGCGTTTGGCGCACCACAAGGCCTCTACACCAAAGGCTCGATCGCTTACGCCCACGGCCAGAACAATGACACTGGCAAACCGCTCAACAGCGTTAACCCGTTGAGTGGCGTATTTGGCCTGGGTTACGACCAGGACAACTATGGTGGTTTGCTGAGCTGGACACTGGTCAAAAGCAAAAACCGTGTGGACGAAACTTCGTTCAAGTCCCCCGATATTGCTGGCAAAGCGTTCAAAACCCCAGGGTTCGGCATTCTGGACTTGAGCGGTTACTACAAAGTCACCCAGGACGTCACCGTCAGCGCTGGTGTCTACAACCTGACCGACAAAAAGTACTGGCTGTGGGATGACGTACGCAGCTACGACGGCGTAGGTGAAGCCGCTGTTGTTAACCCGGCCAACCTTGATCGCCTGACCCAGCCGGGTCGCAATTTTGCGGTCAATCTGATCTGGGATATCTGATATTGAGTCTTGCTGCGCAGTACTTTGATGCTGCGCAGTGAGGATTTTTTACTGTGATGCGTCTTCTTGTTCGTCTAGTTACCAAGCGCATCTCATTCTCAAGGACATTTGCATGACCACTCCAGACTCCGCACCGCGTCCATCCGAGCGTTCCAAGCGTCTAACCTTGGCCACCCGCGAGACTCACGACACGCTGGGCGAAAAAGTGATGGGCCGCGATCCGTTTGGCAGCCTCGAAAATTACACCCACTTTGCGACCGCTCAGTACCTGTTTCTAACTGAGCTGGCAGCACTGCACACCGACCCGCGTCTGACTCAGCACATCCCCAACCTGCCTGAGCGCTGCCGCGCAGAGCAGATCAAGGCTGACCTGATCGACCTTGGCGTTGAACTGCCCGCTCCTGTCGCCGGCGCCGTGCAAAACCCGAACACAGCGCAAGCACTGGGTTGGGTCTTTGTGTCTGAAGGCTCGAAACTGGGCGCAGGCGTGCTGATCAAGCAAGCCCGCTTGCTGGGCTTGAGCGAAACCCACGGCGCCCGCCACATGGGTGAGCCCGCCGAAGGCCGTGGCCGCAACTGGAAGAGCTTTATCGAAATGCTCGACGCCGTCGAACTTACCCCAGAGGAAGACGCGCAACTTGAGCAAGCGGCCAACGATGCGTTCAGCCGTTTCACCTTCCTGCTTGAACAGACTTACGTCAAACAACCAGAACTGGCTTAAGCTTGACTGGCCCAGCCAGCTCCCGCTGGCTGGGCATCTTTTTATGCGCCTTGAGCCTATGACCCGCCAAACCCAATCTTCGTCGAAAATCGCCCGCGTTCTGTTCGCCCTGTTGGCCTACGTCAGCTTGGGCATCGGCCTGATCGCCATCGTGGTGCCGGGCTTACCCACCACCGAGTTCATCCTGCTCGCGGCTTGGGCTGCCACCAAAAGCTCTCCGCGCCTGAGCGCCTGGCTCGAAAACCATCGCTTGTTTGGCCCTATCCTGCACAACTGGCGCAACGGCAAAATCATTCAGCGCAAAGCCAAAATCAGCGCCACCCTCAGCATGCTGTTAGCGGCTGGCGTGATGTTGTATGCGCTTGATCATGGATGGCCAGTGTTCCTGGCTATTGGCTGCATGAGCCTGAGCAATCTGTGGATCTGGTCACGACCTGAGCGCTTGGTCACCCCCATCGCGACCACCGAACACCCGTAGCAGCTGCCGAAGGCTGCTACGCAACGCGTTACAACGCGATGATGCCGCTGTAGAGCGCATACGCCGCTGATAACGCCGCAATGACCACCGCACCAAAAATCACTTGCTCTGCGGCCTTGAACAGCGGCTCGCCTTGCTCACGTTTGGCTTTGGCAAAAAAGAAGATCCCCGGCGCATACAACAAGGCTGACAGCAGCAAGTACTTGGGCCCCGCCGCATACAGCAGCCACATGGCGTACACCAGCGCCACCAGCCCGACCACCAGGTCTTTGATCCGCCGACGGCTAGCCAGCTTGTAAGTCTCGCCTCTTACACACAACAGCACCGCATACGCTGCTGACCACAGATACGGCACTAAAATCATCGACGACGCCAGATAAATCAGGCTGGTGTAAGTGCCAGCAGACACCAGAGTGATCAGTAAAAAAACCTGAATCATCGCGTTGGTCAACCACAGGGCATTGACCGGTACATGGTTGGCGTTTTCCTTTTTCAGGAAGGCCGGCATGGTGTTGTCCTTGGCCGTGGCAAACAAAATTTCGGCACACAGCAATGCCCACGACAACAACGCGCCCAACAGCGAAATAGCCAGCCCGATACTGATCAGTACCGCCCCCCACTCGCCCACAACATGCTTGAGCACGCCCGCCATCGACGGGTTTTGCAGTTTGGCCAGTTCAGGCTGAGTCATGATGCCCAGCGATAGCACGTTGACCAGCACCAGCAGCGCCAGCACGCCCAAAAAACCGATGACTGTGGCCTTGCCCACATCGGAGCGTTTTTCGGCGCGGCCGGAGTAAACGCTAGCGCCTTCAATGCCAATAAATACAAACACGGTGACCAACATCATGTTGCGCACCTGGTCCATCACACTGCCGAGTGTGGGTGTTTGTTTGCCCCAAAAATCCTGAGTGAAAATGTCCGCTTTAAACGCCACAGCCGCCAAGACGATGAACATCACGATGGGGACGATTTTAGCGACGGTGGTCAACTGGTTGATAAATGCGGCTTCCTTGATGCCGCGCAGCACCAAAAAGTGCACCGCCCACAGCAGCAACGAGGCACAACCAATGGCTATCGGTGTGTTGCCCTGACCAAAAATCGGGAAGAAGTAGCCCAAGGTGCTGAACAGCAACACGAAGTAGCCGACGTTGCCCATCCACGCACTGATCCAATAGCCCCAGGCCGACGAAAAGCCCATGTAGTCACCAAAACCCGCTTTGGCGTAGGCATACACGCCTGAGTCAAGTTCAGGCTTGCGATTGGCCAGCGTCTGAAACACGAAAGCCAGCGCCAGCATCCCGACGGCGGTAATGGCCCAACCGATCAAAACTGCGCCGCCAGCAGCGTGCTCGGCGATATTTTGCGGTAACGAGAAGATACCGCCGCCAATCATTGAGCCCACTACTAATGCAATCAACGCGTTTAGTCGAAGCTTCTGGGTCTGTTGTGACATCGCCACCTCTTTTTTACTCATTAAGTTTTACGCAGGTCAGGCTACAGATGTTCACCGATTAAATATATGTAACCTCAAAGCGTCTATTAAGGTTAGGCAATAAGCGGGCCCCTTCTAATCGCGACATTTTCTATTGAAACCTAAAAAACAATACCTATGTAAATGACGATTTCATTTCCTCGACAGGTTCATGAAATATGAAAACCACATTTGCAAATCTGAAAATACTGTCTAGCTTCAATCCCCACGACCTCGTGATCAGAAACGTATTAATTACCTGCATGCCCTCTGGAGCGGGCCTTTCACCAAGCGTCAAAATAATACGTGATCGCGACCTTCCCTGTTCTACTGACAATGGAATGTAGTAATGCCCTGATCTAAGTCAAATGGCTGAAATATCAACGGATTTATCTTGAGGCCTCACTTCTCCTAGATTGGAGTCAATACAAATGGCAGATACTCCTGGAAAACTACGACTGGGTGCGCTGGTTGCTCTAGTAGTCGGCTCAATGATTGGCGGTGGTATCTTTTCACTGCCACAAAACATGGCAGCAAGTGCCGATGTTGGGGCAATTTTAATTGGTTGGGCCATTACCGCCGTCGGTATGCTAACCCTCGCGTTTGTATTCCAAACTCTGGCAAACCGAAAACCTGATCTGGACGGTGGTGTTTATGCCTACGCCAAGGCTGGCTTCGGTGACTACATGGGCTTTTCATCGGCCTGGGGTTACTGGATCAGCGCATGGTTAGGCAACGTTGGCTACTTCGTGTTGCTGTTCAGCACCTTGGGCTACTTCTTCCCGATCTTCGGTGAGGGCAACACCCCGGCTGCGATTATCGGTGCCTCGGTGTTGCTCTGGGCCGTGCACTTTTTGGTGCTGCGCGGCATCAAGGAAGCGGCATTTATTAACCTGGTGACCACCGTTGCCAAGGTCGTGCCGCTGGTTTTGTTCATCCTGATTGCTGTATTCGCTTTCAAACTGGACATCTTCACCAGTGATATCTGGGGTGTAAAAAACCCGGATCTTGGCAGCGTGATGGATCAAGTGCGCAACATGATGCTGGTCACCGTATGGGTGTTCATCGGTATCGAAGGCGCAAGTATCTTCTCCTCGCGTGCCGAAAAACGTTCAGACGTCGGTCGTGCCACAGTCATCGGCTTTATCACCGTGCTGTTGCTGCTGGTGCTGGTCAACGTGCTGTCGCTGGGCATCATGACTCAGCCTGAACTGGCCAAACTGCAAAACCCTTCAATGGCGGCTGTGCTTGAGCATGTGGTCGGTCACTGGGGCGCGGTTCTGATCAGTGTTGGTCTGATTGTCTCGCTGCTGGGTGCCCTGCTGTCGTGGGTGCTGCTGTGTGCCGAAATCATGTTCTCGGCGGCCAAAGACCACACCATGCCGGCGTTCCTGAAAAAGGAAAACGCCAACCACGTACCGGTCAACGCCCTGTGGCTGACCAACGCGATGGTGCAGGTGTTCCTGGTAATCACACTGTTCTCGGCCAGTACTTATCTGTCGCTGATCTACCTCGCGACCTCGATGATTCTGGTGCCTTACCTCTGGTCTGCAGCTTACGGCCTGCTGCTGGCGGTACGCGGCGAGACCTATGAAAACGCTTTGGCAGAACGCAAAAAAGACCTGTTCATTGGCTCTATTGCCCTGATCTACGCGGTCTGGTTGATCTATGCCGGCGGTCTGAAGTACCTGCTGCTCTCGGCCCTGCTGTACGCACCCGGCGCGATTCTATTCGCCAAGGCCAAGCGTGAAAGTGGCCAACAAGTTTTCACCAGCATCGAGAAAGTTATTTTTGCCGCAGTAGTCATTGGCGCCTTGGTGGCGGCCTATGGACTCTACGACGGCTTCCTGACCCTGTAACAACCTGTTTATGTACTTTGGAGGATGACTGTAATGACCACGGAAAAAGTGAAATACGGCGTACATTCCGAAGCCGGCAAACTGAAAAAAGTGATGGTTTGCTCCCCTGGTCTGGCTCACCAGCGTCTGACCCCAAACAACTGCGATGAGCTGCTGTTTGATGATGTGTTGTGGGTCAATCAGGCCAAGCGCGATCACTTCGACTTTGTGACCAAGATGCGCGAACGCGGGATTGATGTGCTGGAAATGCACAACCTGCTGACTGACATCGTTGCAATTCCAGAAGCACTGGACTGGATTCTGGACCACAAAGTGACCCCTAATCAGGTGGGTGTCGGTCTGGTCAACGAAGTTAAAGCGTGGATTAAAAGCCTGGAGCCACGTAAGGCGGCGGAGTATCTGATCGGCGGCGTTTCGGCTGATGACCTGCCTGACAGCTTCGGTGGCAAAACCATCGAGATGTTCCGTGACTTCCTTGGCCACACCAGCTTTATTTTGCCGCCGCTGCCTAACACTCAGTTCACCCGCGACACCACATGCTGGATCTACGGTGGCGTGACGCTGAACCCAATGTACTGGCCTGCTCGTCGTCAAGAAACACTGTTGACCACCGCCATTTACAAGTTCCACCCGGAGTTCACCAACGCGGACTTCCAGATCTGGTACGGCGATCCAACGGTTGATCACGGCAACGCCAGCCTTGAAGGCGGCGACGTGATGCCAATCGGTAAAGGCGTTGTGTTGATCGGCATGGGCGAGCGGACATCGCGCCAAGCCATCGGCCAATTGGCTCAGAACCTGTTCAAAAACAAAGCTGTAGAGCGCGTCATCGTGGCGGGCATGCCTAAATCCCGTGCGGCGATGCACCTGGACACCGTGTTCAGCTTCTGCGACCGCGATCTGGTCACGATCTTCCCTGAAGTCGTGAGCAAAATCGTTGCGTTCTCGCTGTATCCAGACGAAAGCAAACACGGCGGCATTGACGTGCGACGTGAAGAAAGCAGCTTCCTTGATGTGGTCGCCAAGGCACTGGGCCTCAAAGCCCTGCGCGTAGTTGAAACCGGCGGCAACTCCTTCGCGGCCGAACGCGAGCAGTGGGATGACGGCAACAACGTGGTAGCACTCGAACCTGGCGTAGTGATCGGCTACGACCGCAACACTTACACCAACACCCTGCTGCGCAAGGCCGGTGTAGAAGTCATCACCATCAGCGCCTCTGAGCTGGGACGCGGCCGTGGCGGCGGTCACTGCATGACCTGCCCAATCATCCGCGACCCAATTGACTATTAATTCATCCATTTGAATGCTTGCGCTTGCCCTCACAAAGGGCAGCGCAAGCCGGTTACCAGAAACCCAGGAGATCCCCATGGCGTTTAACATGAAAAACCGCAGCCTGCTCAGCTTGGTGCACCACACTCCACGTGAGCTGCACTACCTATTGGATCTGTCTCGCGATCTGAAGCGCGCTAAGTACACCGGTACTGAAGAGCCGCACCTGAAAGGCAAAAACATTGCGCTGATCTTCGAAAAAACCTCGACCCGTACCCGTTGCGCATTTGAAGTTGCAGCCCATGACCAGGGTGCACACGTGACCTACATCGACCCGGTTTCTTCGCAAATCGGCCACAAAGAAAGTATGAAAGACACCGCTCGCGTACTGGGCCGCATGTTTGATGCCATCGAATACCGTGGCTTTGCTCAAGAGATCGTTGAAGAACTGGCCAAGTACGCTGGCGTACCGGTGTTCAACGGCCTGACCGCTGAGTTCCACCCAACGCAAATGATCGCTGACGTGCTGACCATGCGCGAACACAGCGACAAACCACTGCATGAAATCAGCTACGCCTACCTGGGCGATGCCCGCAACAACATGGGTAACTCGTTGCTGCTGATCGGCGCCAAGCTGGGCATGGACGTGCGTATCGGCGCACCAAAAGCACTGTGGCCAGAAGAGTCATTCGTTAAGCAGTGCCAGGAATTCGCCAAAGAAACCGGCGCAAAAATCACCCTGACCGAAGACCCTAAAGCCGCGGTCAAAGGCGTTGACTTCATCCACACCGACGTCTGGGTATCGATGGGCGAACCGGTTGAAGCCTGGAACGAACGCATCAAACTGCTGCTGCCATATCAGGTCAACATGGACCTGATCAAAGCCTCCGAAAACATCCGCGTGAAGTTCATGCACTGCCTGCCAGCGTTCCACAACTGTGAAACCAAAGTGGGCAAGGACGTGGCTGAACACCATCCAAACCTGAAGAACGGCATTGAAGTCACGGAGGAAGTGTTTGAGTCCCCCTACAACATTGCCTTTGAGCAAGCCGAAAACCGCATGCACACCATTAAGGCGATTTTGGTAGCGGCGCTGGCCGACATCTAAGCAATAACGCCTACCCTGCGGGAGCGCCACCGCTCCCGCAGGACTTGATTGCTCAACGCTTCTATAAGGACTTTTCTATGCGTATCGTCGTTGCACTGGGCGGTAACGCCCTCCTGCGTCGCGGTCAGCCCATGACTGCAGAGAACCAGCGCGAAAACATCCAGACCGCTACTGCCCAAATTGCTCGTATTGCCCCCGGCAACGAACTGGTCGTGGCCCACGGCAATGGCCCGCAAGTTGGCCTGCTTTCCCTTCAGGCCGCGGCTTACACCGCTGTCAGCCCTTACCCGCTGGATGTGCTCGGTGCTGAAACCGAAGGCATGATCGGTTACATGATCGAGCAAGAGCTGGGCAACCTGCTGCCACAAGAAGCCGCCTTCGCCACCTTGCTGACTCAAGTTGAAGTAGACCCTAAAGACCCTGCCTTCCAGAACCCGACCAAGCCCATTGGCCCGGTTTACAGCGAATCTGAAGCCAAGAGTCTGGCAGCAGAAAAAGGCTGGAGCATTGCGCCGGACGGCGACAAGTTCCGTCGCGTGGTGGCCAGCCCTAAGCCTAAGCGTATCTTCGAGATTCGCCCGATCAAATGGCTGCTTGAAAAAGGCACCATCGTGATTTGCGCAGGCGGCGGCGGCATTCCGACCATGTACGGCGAAGACGGCAAACTTAGGGGTATCGAAGCGGTTATCGACAAAGACCTGGCTTCTTCACTGCTGGCTCAACAGCTGGAGAGTGACCTGCTGGTGATCGCCACTGACGTTAACGCAGCGTTCATTGATTGGGGCAAGCCAACCCAAAAAGGCATTGCTCAAGCGCACCCTGACGACTTGGAAAAACTCGGCTTTGCGTCGGGCTCGATGGGACCTAAAGTCGAAGCGGCATGTGAGTTTGCTCGCAAAACCGGCAAGACAGCCGTGATTGGAGCACTGGCGGATATTGAAGCAATCGTTCAAGGTAAGGCCGGTACTCGGGTCAGCACTGAAAAACCGGGTATTACTTACTTCTGAACCTTGGGGCAGGCCAAACAGCCTGCCCTTAATCCCCCGCATTAAGGAGTAGCCTATGGCCTCGTTCGAACCCGGTCACCTGCATATCCATCGCGAACCGCTGCAGCCGGGCGACTTTGGGTATGACATCAAAATTGATTACCAGGTCGTTCAAGATCCCAAGGAAGGCAAGTCGATGCAGTTCGACATGCACGGTCAGATCAACAAAAAAGACTTTAAAGATTCGTTCACCTTGCCCAAAGACCAAGCGTATAACTTCGCCCACGACGCCTTTCAGATCGCCGTCAAGCACGGCATCCCAAAAACCGCTGACATCCGCTCGATGCACGGTTACTACGACAAAATGTTCGCCGATGTCATGAGCCAGCTCAACCACAAACCCGGCGACCCGGTAAATCCAGAGCACCTCGGTTAAACCCCGCCCTTTCCCTTTGTAGTCGCTGCCGCAGGCTGCGAGAGCTGCCAAATAGGGCAGAAAAAGCCGAGTGTAAAGTCGCTGCGCGCGCTATCGCAGCCTTGGGCAGCGACTACGGGTTTTGTCCTTTGGACTAATCTTCCCTCCAAGGCATACTGGCCACCTCCTGGCCCGAAGTGCTCACCGTTCCCATGCGTATCCATGTCAGTTTTATCGACCGTGTCGGCATTACCCAGGAAGTGCTGGCGCTGCTCGGCGGCCGTAACCTCAACCTGGACGCGGTAGAAATGGTGCCGCCCAACGTCTATATCGACGCCCCGGCCCTCAGCCCACAAGTGCTCGATGAACTGCGTGAAGCGCTGTTCCGCGTAAACGGCGTACAGGCAGTCACAGTGGTCGACATCCTTCCCGGCCAACGCCGCCATCTGCAACTCGACGCCCTGCTCGCGGCCATGACTGACCCGGTGCTGGCACTCGACAGCGAGGGCCATGTGCTGCTGGCCAACCCTGCGCTGATCGCGTTGTATGGCCTTGACCCTACCGGTCAACGCATCGACGAACTGTTCAGCGACCCCGGTTTACTGGATGTATTGCTCGAAAACGGCTTCCGGCTGCCCCTGCGCGAAGTGATGCTCAATGGACATCCGCTGATGCTCGACGCCACACCCATCACCGATGCTGGCGCCTTGCTAACGCTGTACCAGCCAAGTCGTATTGGCGAGCGCTTGGCGGCGCTGCATCACGACCACGCTGAAGGCTTTGACGCCTTGCTTGGCGACTCACCTGCTATTCGCACCTTGAAAGCCCGCGCCCAACGTGTCGCCGCACTCGATGCTCCCTTATTGATTCAGGGCGAAACGGGCACGGGTAAAGAACTCGTAGCACGCGCCTGCCACGCAATCAGTGCGCGCTTTGCGGCACCTTTTCTAGCCTTGAACTGCGCCGCGCTGCCTGAAAATCTGGCCGAAAGCGAGCTGTTCGGGTACGCCCCCGGCGCCTTTACCGGCGCACAACGGGGTGGCAAACCGGGGCTGATGGAGCTGGCCAATCATGGCACGGTGTTCCTCGACGAAATCGCCGAGATGTCACCGTACTTGCAAGCCAAGCTCTTACGTTTTTTGAACGATGGCAGCTTTCGTCGTGTTGGCGGCGAGCGCGAGGTGAAGGTCAACGTGCGCATTCTGAGCGCGACCCACCGCAACCTCGAAAAAATGGTCAACGAAGGCACCTTTCGCGAAGACCTGTTCTACCGCCTGAACGTGCTCAACATTGAAGTACCGCCTCTACGCGAGCGCGGGCAAGACATCCTGCTGCTGGCGGGCACCTTTATGCAGCAGGCTTGCACCCAAATCCAGCGCCCGGTGTGTCGCCTGGCACCGAGCACTTATCCTGCCTTGCTGGGTAATCGCTGGCCGGGCAATGTGCGGCAATTACAGAACGTAATTTTTCGCGCTGCTGCGATTTGCGAGAGCACGCTGGTGGATATCGGCGATCTGGACATTGCCGGTACTTCAGTGGCCCGGCAAAGCGACGGCGAGGTAGAAACGCTGGAGCACGCGGTTGAGACCTTCGAAAAAGCACTGCTGGAAAAGTTGTACGTGAACTACCCCTCGACTCGCCTATTGGCCACTCGCCTGCAAACATCCCATACGGCCATTGCCCACCGCCTACGTAAATACGGCATCCCCGCCAAGAGCTGAACACTCGTCTATCGATATCAAAAGCTCGTAGCCTGCGGCAACTCCTACGTCTTAACCGACCCATCGGCGTGGGAGCCGGGGCAGCTTGCGATCTTTTCAACACCGAAACCCAGTAACGCCCGTACTGATATCGTTCCAGTGGATCGAAATCAATACACCCTCTTTATACCTCAGCGGCGCAAGGCTTTGATCCTCATGGATTTTTTTCAAGGCCAAAGCCTGTAACGGTTTCGCTACAGAGCAGTGTTCGAGTTGATCCTGTAAATTCTTTAACCCACTGAAAAATATAACTATTTATAAACTGGCAACCATTTTGCAGTGAACTTCTCAATGAGCTCGGCCCTGCACGAGCATTCAACTGCGACTACCAGACGAGTCTGGCACTGAGGAGTTTCCATGAGCGAATTGCGTTTTACTGAAGACCACGAATGGCTGCGTGCCGAAGCTGACGGCAGCGTAACCGTGGGCATCACTGCGTTCGCGCAAAACGCTCTGGGCGATGTGGTTTTTGTGCAATTGCCAGAACTGCAGTCCTATGACAAAGGCGCTGAAGCTGCCACGGTTGAATCCGTCAAGGCTGCCAGCGGCGTGTACATGCCGCTAGACGGCGAAGTGCTCGAAGTTAACCCGGCGCTCGAAGACAGCCCGGAGTTAGTCAACGAAGACCCACTCGGCCAAGGCTGGTTTTTCCGCTTCAAGCCCGCAGACGACAGCGCTGTAGGCAAGCTGTTGGATCAAGATGCGTACGATCGCTTGATCAAAGCTCAAGACGACAACTGAGGAGCCCGCCATGACCGTTAATCTCAGCACTGCCAATGAATTTATCGCGCGTCATATCGGCCCACGCCAAGCTGATGAGCAGACCATGCTCGCCACCCTCGGTTTTGACTCCCTTGAAGATCTCAGCGCCAGCGTGATCCCGCAGAGCATCAAGGGCACCAGCGTGCTCAACCTGCCCGCAGGTCAAAGTGAGGCCGATGCGCTGGCCTCGATCAAAGCCATCGCAGCCAAGAATCACGTGTGCAAAACCTACATCGGCCAAGGCTATTACAACTGCCACACGCCCTCGCCGATCTTGCGCAATCTGCTGGAAAACCCGGCGTGGTACACCGCTTACACGCCGTATCAGCCTGAGATCTCTCAAGGCCGCCTAGAAGCCCTGCTCAACTTTCAAACCCTGATCAGCGATCTGAGCGGTCTGCCCATCGCCAACGCCTCCTTACTCGATGAGGCAACCGCCGCCGCTGAAGCGATGACCTTCTGCAAACGCCTGAGCAAGAACAAAACCAGCAACACCTTTTTTGCCTCCAGCCATTGCCACCCGCAAACCCTCGACGTGCTGCGTACCCGCGCCGAACCATTGGGCATTGAAGTGGTAGTCGGCGACGAACGCGGTCTAACAGACGTTTCAATCTTCTTCGGCGCACTGCTGCAATACCCGGCAACTAACGGCGATGTGTTCGACTATCGCGAGCTGGTTGAACGCTTTCATAGCGCCAACGCACTGGTCGCCGTTGCGGCCGACTTGCTGGCGCTGACGTTGCTGACCCCTCCAGGCGAGTTCGGCGCCGACGTGGCCATCGGCAGCGCCCAGCGTTTTGGGGTGCCATTGGGCTTTGGTGGCCCACACGCGGCCTACTTTGCCACCCGTGACGCGTTTAAACGTGACATGCCAGGCCGCCTGGTGGGCGTATCCGTTGACCGGCACGGCAAGCCAGCGTTGCGCTTGGCCATGCAAACCCGCGAGCAACATATCCGCCGCGAGAAGGCCACCAGCAACATCTGCACCGCCCAAGTGCTGCTGGCCAATATCGCCAGCATGTACGCCGTGTACCACGGCCCTAAAGGCCTGACGCAAATCGCTGAGCGTATTCATCAACTGACGGCGATTCTGGCCAAAGGTTTGAACGCGCTGGGTTTGAGCGTTGAGCAGATCGCGTTTTTCGACACCCTAAGCTTGCACACCGCCAGCAAAACAGCGGGCCTGCACGCCAAGGCTCACGCCAAACACGTCAACCTGCGGGCAATCGACGACGAACGTCTGGGCCTGTCGCTGGACGAAACCAGTGGTCGGTCGGATGTCGTTGCCTTGTGGGCCTTGTTCGCTGCTGATGGTCAGGCACTGCCTGACTTTGACGCGCTGGCCAACACTGTCAAAGGCACGCTGCCTGCTGCACTGCTACGCCAGTCCCCGATCCTGAGCCACCCGGTGTTTAACCGCTATCACTCTGAAACCGAGCTGATGCGCTACCTGCGACGTTTAGCGGATAAGGATCTGGCACTGGATCGCACGATGATCCCGCTGGGCTCTTGCACCATGAAGCTCAACGCCGCCAGCGAGATGATCCCGATCACGTGGGCCGAGTTCGGTAACCTGCACCCATTTGCTCCCGCGGAACAAAGCCTGGGTTATCAGCAACTGACCACGGAACTGGAAGCGATGCTCTGCGCCGCCACCGGTTACGATGCCATCTCGCTGCAACCCAACGCGGGCTCACAAGGTGAATACGCCGGGCTGCTGGCGATCCGCGCCTACCACCAGAGCCGTGGCGAAGAACGGCGCGACATCTGCCTGATCCCCTCTTCGGCCCACGGCACCAACCCGGCGACCGCCAACATGGCCGGCATGCGCGTTGTTGTGACCGCTTGTGACGCGCGCGGCAACGTGGATATTGAAGACTTGCGGGCCAAAGCCATCGAGCACCGCGATCACCTCGCCGCACTGATGATTACCTACCCCTCAACCCACGGAGTGTTCGAAGAAGGTATTCGCGAAATCTGCGACATCGTTCACGACAACGGCGGTCAGGTGTATATCGACGGCGCCAACATGAACGCGATGGTGGGCCTGTGCGCACCGGGCAAGTTTGGCGGCGACGTGTCCCACCTTAACCTGCACAAAACCTTCTGCATCCCGCACGGCGGCGGCGGGCCGGGCGTTGGCCCAATCGGGGTTAAATCACACCTCACGCCATTCCTGCCGGGTCACGGGACCATGAAGCGCAAGCAAGGTGCTGTTTGTGCCGCGCCGTTTGGCAGTGCAAGCATTTTGCCGATTACCTGGATGTACATCCGCATGATGGGCGGCGAAGGCCTGAAACGCGCCTCGCAGTTGGCTATTTTGAACGCCAACTACATTGCGCGTCGCCTCGAAGAGCACTATCCCGTGCTGTATTCGGGCAGCAACGGCCTGGTGGCGCACGAATGTATTCTGGACCTGCGCCCACTCAAGGACAGCAGCGGCATCAGCGTCGATGACGTGGCTAAGCGTCTGATCGACTTTGGTTTCCATGCGCCGACCATGTCGTTCCCGGTGGCGGGCACGCTGATGATCGAGCCAACCGAGAGCGAATCCAAAGAAGAGCTGGATCGCTTCTGCGACGCGATGATTCGCATCCGTGAAGAAATCCGTGCCGTTGAAAACGGCGCTCTCGATAAAGAAGACAACCCTCTGAAAAACGCCCCTCACACGGCCGCTGAAATGGTCGGCGAGTGGACCCACCCTTACAGCCGCGAACAAGCGGTGTACCCGGTTGCCTCGTTGATCGACGGTAAATACTGGCCGCCCGTGGGTCGGGTCGACAACGTGTTTGGTGACCGCAATCTGGTGTGCGCCTGCCCATCGATCGAGAACTATCAGGAGGCGTAACCACAACGTGTAGTCGCTGCCAAAGGCGGCGATGAGAGCCGCAGGGTCAAGAAACGGGTTGTTCGGCACCCCTTCGCTGCCTGCGTCAGCGACTACAGGTTTTTGCCAGTACCCCTGAGTCCGTACGAAATGTTGTCGAACGAAGGTTAGGCAAGGCGCAAACAGGCGAGGAACGGCCGGGGTCGCGCACAACTTTGCGAGTTGTAAATGAGCATTGCGAGCCTGTTTTCAACGTTGCATAACCGAGCGCAGATACATTTCGTGCAGCCCCTAACAAGAAACCGGAGAACCTCATGTCGTTAAGCGTGTTCGACCTGTTCAAGATTGGCATCGGCCCCTCCAGCTCTCATACCGTGGGCCCTATGCGTGCAGCCGCGCGGTTTGTTGAAGGGCTGCAACGCGATGAACTGCTGCCCGGCACAGCCTGCGTAAAAGTCGAGCTCTACGGCTCACTCGGTGCCACGGGCAAAGGTCACGGCAGCGACAAGGCCGTGTTGCTTGGCCTTGAAGGCGAGCACCCGGACTCCGTCAACACCGAAACCGTGGCTGAGCGTTTGGCCGAGATTCGAAGCAGCGGGCGCCTAAACCTGCTGGGCGAACACCCCATTGATTTCAACGAAAAGCTGCACCTGGCGATGATTCGCAAACCTTTGCCCTATCACCCTAACGGGATGATTTTTCGCGCTCTGGATGCTGCCGGCATTCAGATTCGCAGTCGCGAGTATTACTCGGTGGGCGGCGGTTTTGTGGTCGATGAAGGGGCCGCTGGCGCCGACCGTATCGTCGAAGACAGCACACCTCTTAAATACCCCTTCAAAACCGCCAAAGACTTGCTGCGCCATTGCGTCACCCACGACCTGTCAATTAGCCAAGTGATGATGGCCAATGAAAGCGCCTGGCGCCCCGAAGCCGAAACGCGCAGCGGCTTGCTCAATATCTGGCAAGTGATGCAGGACTGTGTAAGTGCTGGCTGTCGCAACGAAGGTATTTTGCCCGGAGGCTTGAAGGTTAAACGCCGGGCCGCCGCGCTCCATCGTCAGCTATGCACAAACCCGGAAGCCGCCTTGCGTGACGCGTTGTCAGTGCTCGACTGGGTCAATCTGTATGCCTTGGCCGTTAACGAAGAAAACGCCAACGGCGGCCGCGTGGTCACTGCTCCGACCAATGGCGCCGCTGGGATTATCCCGGCTGTGCTGCATTACTACATGCGCTTTATTGGTGGGGCGAACGAGGACGGCGTGGTGCGGTTTTTACTCACGGCCGCCGCGATTGGCATTTTGTACAAAGAAAACGCTTCGATTTCTGGCGCTGAGGTCGGCTGTCAGGGCGAAGTCGGCGTGGCCTGTTCAATGGCGGCGGGTGCCTTATGTGAAGTGCTGGGGGGCAGCGTGCAACAAGTCGAAAACGCCGCTGAAATTGGCATGGAACATAACCTGGGCCTGACCTGCGACCCCATTGGTGGGTTGGTGCAAGTGCCGTGCATCGAGCGCAACGCGATGGGCTCAGTCAAAGCCATCAACGCGGTGCGCATGGCCATGCGTGGCGATGGTCATCACTTTGTGTCACTGGACAAGGTGATTCGCACCATGCGTCAGACCGGTGCCGACATGAAAAGCAAATACAAAGAGACCGCCCGCGGCGGTCTGGCTGTCAACATCATTGAGTGCTGATTTTCAAGGAGTCACGAATGTCCACCGAACAACTGCTCAAAACCCCACTGCACGCACTGCACCTTGAGCTGGGGGCACGTATGGTGCCGTTTGCGGGTTATGACATGCCCGTGCAATACCCGCTGGGCGTGATGAAAGAGCACCAGCACACCCGTGAACAAGCCGGGTTGTTTGATGTGTCGCACATGGGGCAAATCCGCCTGATCGGGGCTGATGCGGCCAAAGCGCTGGAAACACTGGTACCGGTCGACATCATCGACCTGCCCGTTGGCATGCAGCGTTATGCCATGTTTACCAACGAGCAAGGCGGCATTCTCGATGACCTGATGGTGGCCAATCTGGGCAATGACCAACTGTTTTTGGTGGTCAACGCAGCCTGCAAAGATCAAGACTTGGCGCACTTGCGCAAACACTTGGGTGAGCATTGCGACATTCAACCCTTGTTTGAAGAGCGCGCCCTGCTCGCCTTGCAAGGCCCGGCGGCAGTCAAGGTACTGGAGCGTCTGGCGCCAGAGGTGGCCAACATGACCTTCATGCAATTTGCTCCCGTGACGC
The DNA here is from genome assembly GCF_055406205.1 of Pseudomonas sp. E315. Taxonomy (NCBI): domain Bacteria; kingdom Pseudomonadati; phylum Pseudomonadota; class Gammaproteobacteria; order Pseudomonadales; family Pseudomonadaceae; genus Pseudomonas; species Pseudomonas sp. E315. The sequence goes on from NZ_JBUZPJ010000011.1 coordinate 90,338, forward strand.
TGTTGGGTGCCCAGTGCTACGTGAGCCGCTCAGGCTATACCGGCGAAGATGGCTTTGAGATATCAGTGCCTGCTGAGCACGCCGAAGCGCTGGCCCGCCACTTGCTGGCCGAGCCACAAGTGCAAGCGATCGGTTTGGGCGCGCGCGATTCGCTGCGTCTGGAGGCCGGCCTCTGCCTGTACGGGCATGACATGAACGACCAAACCACGCCGATTGAAGCCAGTCTGCTGTGGGCTATCTCCAAAGCGCGTCGGGCCGACGGCTCACGTGCAGGTGGCTTTCCGGGTGCCGACACCCTCTTCACTCAACAACAAAAGGGGGTTGCACAAAAACGAGTCGGTTTATTGCCCCAAGAACGCACACCCGTGCGCGAAGGTGCCGAAATCGTTGATGAGCATGGCTCTGTGATTGGTCGTGTGTGCAGTGGCGGTTTTGGCCCGACATTGGGCGCCCCACTGGCAATGGCTTATCTGGATATCGCGTTTACACCTGTGGACACACCCGTGTGGGCAATCGTGCGCGGCAAACGTGTGCCGATGAAAGTCTCGAAGATGCCATTTGTTGCTCAACGCTATTACAGGGGTTAATCCTAAAAACTGAACTCATTCAGTTGCATGACACTTTAACGTCATGCAACTGCCACAAAACAGTGCAACTTTTTTCGATAGCGAACATATAGCTCAATCATCGAAAGCCATTGAACATCACTATGACAAACAACCAACAACAACTTGGATTACCCTTTTAAAAGCCGGACGTCGCTACTTATTAGCGGGGCTTGTTTTTAACGGCTTAGTTGTCGTAGAGTTTGCCCACTGTGTTTGCATGGGTCGCTGGAATCGTGACCTGGGCAGTAGCTTTATGTTTGCTACACCCGTTCTACGTCTCTTACTTTCCTGCAACCCAGCTCCAGTACTCTTTCCCAAGAAAGAGGCTGTCATTAATTGTTAGCGTCAAGGAATTAAGAAATGTCCCAACGTCAGAGCGGTACGGTTAAGTGGTTTAACGACGAAAAAGGTTTTGGTTTCATTACCCCAGAAAGCGGCCCGGATCTATTCGTGCACTTCCGCGCCATCCAGGGCAATGGTTTCAAAAGCCTTAAAGAAGGCCAGAAAGTGACCTTCATCGCTGTTCAAGGCCAAAAAGGCCTGCAGGCTGACGAAGTTCAAGCCGAAGCCTAAGCCAGTCGAGCAGAAAAGCCTCTGATGGTGACATCAGAGGCTTTTTTATGGCCGTAATTCCGTAAGATAGCTTTTTTCTTCCAAGAGACTCGGCCATGTCGAAACAACCACTTAGCCCTCAAGGCGAATTTCCCGCCGTTGGCTTGGGGCGCCGTCTGGCAGCCATGTTCTACGATTTCTTGTTGTGTACGGCTCTGCTGATCGTCACTACATTTATCTACAAGCTGATTTTGATGAGTTTTATCGGCGAGGCTAAATTACGTGCCCTGTCGGAATCAGGCTCACTGGATGGCGACCCGCTGCTCTCAACCATCCTGTTTTTTGTGCTGTTTGGTTTTTTTGCGAAGTTCTGGACCCACTCGGGTCAGACTCTGGGCATGCAAGTGTGGGGGGTACGCGTGCAGAACGCCGACGGTACTGCCATCAGCCTGTGGCAAGCCCTACTTCGTTTTATCGTCTCGATTGGCTCATGGTTGTGTTTGGGGCTGGGGTTTTTCTGGTCGCTATTCGATAAGCAAAAACGCACATGGCACGACATCTATTCCAACACCCAGTTGGTGCGAATCCCCAAGCAGAAAAAACAGCGTTAAAAAAAAGCCCGTATCTTTCGATACGGGCTTTTTAATTCGCTTACCTTCTAAGAAGGCTCGCTGCTACACGCTTTGTTTACTCGGCCAACTTGAACGTAATGAAGCTGGCGCGACCTTGACGCAACACACGCATCGACACCGAACGGTTCTTAGGCAATGCCTTGGCAATTTCAGTGAATTGCTTGGCATCAGAGATCGCCTGATTGTTCAGGTGGGTAATCACATCACCTGGCTGCAGGCCAATCAGAGCCGCGGGGCCGTCCTGAACGTCCTTGATGATGACGCCGCCTTTGAGGTCATTGGCTTTCTTTTGCTCTTCGCTCAAGTCCGCCACGGACACGCCCAAACGGTTGCTGCTGCGCTCTGCTCCGGTTGGCGAATCCATCTCTTTGCCTTCGTCTGGAATAGCACCAACGGTCAGGTCGAGGGTTTTACGTTTGCCTTCACGAACCACTTCCAGCGTAGCTTTGCTGCCCGCTTTGAGCGCGCCTACCAGATGTGGCAAGTCAGCCGACATGATGATCGGTTGGCCGTTCATGCTCAGGATCACGTCGCCCACTTGTAAACCGCCTTTGGCAGCCGGGCCGTCATCAAGTACTTGAGCTACCAGCGCACCGGCTGGTTTTTCAAGGCCAAACGACTCAGCCAGATCCTTGTTAACTTCCTGGATGACAACACCCAGCCAGCCACGGCTAACTTTGCCACCGGCTTTAAGTTGGTTGGAAACGTCCATCGCCACATCAATGGGAATGGCAAAAGACACGCCCATGAAGCCACCGGAACGGGTGTAGATTTGTGAGTTGATACCCACGACTTCGCCCGCCAGGTTGAACAGCGGGCCGCCCGAGTTACCCGGGTTGATTGGCACGTCGGTCTGGATGAATGGCACATAGCTTTCATTCGGCAAGCTGCGACCGATAGCGCTGATGATGCCTTGAGTCACGGTGTGGTCAAAACCAAAGGGGGAGCCGATCGCAACAACCCACTGCCCGGCTTTGAGGTCCTGGGATTTACCCAGTTTCAATACCGGCAGGTTTTTGCCTTCGATTTTTAGCAGTGCAACGTCAGAGCGCGGATCGGTGCCAATCAGCTTGGCTTTCATCTCGCTACGGTCCGACAAGCGCACGATGATTTCATCGGCATCTGCAACGACATGGTTGTTGGTCAGGATGTAGCCATCAGGCGAGATGATGAACCCCGACCCCAAGGACTGTGCCTCACGCTGGCGACCGCCACGCGGTTGCTGCGGCATGCCGCGCTCAAAGAAGTCACGCAACCCTGGCGGCAACCCTTCCAGATCAGGCATTTGCCCCATGGAAACTTTACGGTCGGGCAACTTTTGCGTCGTACTGATGTTCACTACAGCTGGCGAGGCTTGCTCAACCAGTTGGGTAAAGTCTGGCAATTGTGCTTGAGGCGCGTCAGCCAAGGCCGGCACTGCCTGCCCGAGCATCAGCACCGCTGCAAAAATGGGTAGGCAAGATTTCACTCGAGGTATCGACATACAGCTCCCGTTATTAGCAAGCAGAGTTAAGCGACAGGCATCAAAAAACTAAGGCCAGCATAGACCGTATTTCAGAGCCCGGAAAACAAACAAGGCCAGAGCCTTTAGGGCTCTGACCTATAGAAAAAGATAGAACGTTTGGCAAGTTTAAATCTTCACCAGACATTTCAGCACCACGCTAAGGCTTAACCTGAGGTTCAGCTGAACCTGTACGCATCGACAGGGCAATTCGTTCAGCAGTTCCGAGCGGAATTTCACCCACCACGGTGGCCATTATGTCGCCTCCCGGAGCGGTGAGACGTCTGGAAACCGCAACAGTAGGCCCCAACTGAACCCGAGTATCGGGAGCAGCGTTGCCTTGCAATGGCTCAACAAACACCGAAAACCGCGTTAAGCCATCGTCATACAACAAGCTGGTGACTTCGGCCTTGGTACGCGCATCAAGGTGAACTGAGCTGCTAACCAACTCGAAACCCGCTGGCAACCAATCTGAATGCCATGCATGAGTGACTTTTGCCGTTTCAGGCTGAGCATCGGCCACCACCGACTGACACTGCGCGCTGGGCTTAAGATCGCTTTCGGCTGGAGGTGTTGTTGCAAGCTCGGTGAACTGAAAACGCTCAAGCAACTGCCCTTTGTCATTAAGCAGCAATGACTTCAATGGCAGGCCTGTTTCGCGATCTAGATACAACTCAAATCCATAGCGGTGTTGATCGCGAGGCGTTAGTGCAATAACCACTACTTCACGCCCGGCAACTCTGGACTTACCCACCTGAGCAATGCTGTAGACGTCATTGAGTTGTTGAGTATTGAGCTGTCGCGCGGAAGCCGCGCTGACATCTCCAAGCCCCGGCATCAATTTGCCCGTGAGGCATTGCGTACGCCCATCTGCACGCACCATCTCTTGAGCTTCACCATCAAGCTGCATCAAGCGCTCACGAACTTTCCCGTCTTGCACCAAGTGCCAGATGTTATGGGTAGAAAAACTACCGTTACGTTCGTAAACGAAAGTGCCTTGATAACTTTGCTGCTGCTCGGCTTGCCCAAGACGTTTGAGCCAGTCTTGGGCTTGATCAGCCTGGGCGGGTACAACAAACCAGCCACTGAGCAGAAGAGGTAGCAGAGATAGGACGCGCATTGTGGTCCTTAACGGCCTTCCTGACTGGCAGCGGCGCGAGCGTAAGGCAGAGCGCTTTCAGTGCCCTTCAACGCTGCTTGCTGAGCATGCTGACGCAGGTAACCTGGCAAACGCTGATCCTGCCAACCCGATTGCCCTTGCAACACACCATTGGCCATTGGCCCTGTGGTTTGGTCGCTGCTTTCTTTGTAGTTGGCCAGTACCGCAGGGCCTTTAACCATTGGAATGCTCAAGCTTGGCTGGCTGTCTTGCTTGGCCAATTGTGCACCCGCAATGTCGTCCTGGTTGTACAGCCTTACACCCGCCAGCACGGCAACGGTTACCGAAGCAGCAACAGCCAGACGGCCAATGTTGTGCCACGTGCCACGTTTCACTTTGGCCGGGGTTTGCTCCTCGGCCAGTGCGGCCGATACCGCAGAAGCGATATCCAGACGCGGAATCAGCAAGTCCTTGTGCATCACCGCACGTGCCACTTGGTAACGAGACCAGGTGTCACGGGTTTGTTGATCGTCAAAGGCATTCAACACCCGACGTAGTTCCAGTTCGTCCGCTTCGTTATCCATCACCGCGGACAGCGATTCCTGCAGGGCTTCACGACTCATGGCGGTTCCTCTCTTGGCTGTCGCCGCTGTCTCAGGTTTCCTGCAACAAAGGTTGCAGGGCTTTATCGATGGCCTCCCGGGCGCGGAAAATCCGGGAGCGCACGGTACCCACCGGACATTGCATGACGCTCGCAATGTCTTCGTAACTCAGACCATCAAACTCACGTAAAGTTAACGCCGTACGTAAATCTTCTGGCAGTTGCTGAATGGTGCGGTGAACCGTGCCTTCAATCTCGTCACGGAGCAAAGCACGCTCCGGTGATTCCAGATCTTTAAGACCGTGATCACCGTCATAAAATTCAGCGTCTTCCGAACTCACATCGCTATCGGGTGGACGACGACCGCGTGACACCAAATAGTTTTTCGCCGTGTTAATGGCGATACGGTACAGCCATGTATAAAAGGCGCTGTCACCGCGAAAATTACCAAGTGCACGGTAAGCCTTAATAAAGGCTTCTTGTGCGACGTCCTGCGCTTCATGGGTGTCGTGCACAAAACGCACGATCAACCCGAGAATTTTGTGCTGGTATTTCAGCACTAGCAGATCGAATGCACGCTTGTCGCCACGCTGTACACGCTCGACCAGCTGCTGATCCTCTTCCTGGGTTAGCATGAATGCTCCTCGTATGACCTGGAGGAAGATTGCTTTGCTAATTGATCAGGCTTGCAAACATAGACTCGGGCTTTACGCAAAAGTTCTCTCCCCCCTGGCAAGTTTCCTGCGCGCTCGGATTTGGCACGCACGAAAACGCAGCACGGGCCTGGCCGGCTGCGTCAATAATCTTGTCGCCAAACTCACCTGCGAAGGTCTAAACCATCACCTTACGCCGGAGTTGACGCTGTTCCCCTTTATGATGGGCAACCCTCTATGGAACCCTGAGCCGCAGAAAAAGTTCAAAAAATCCAAACGAGGCATAACCGTCATTGCATCAAAGAAGCGCTCTAGGCTAGGCCCTGCCTGAGCCTATGCAAACAAACTCACAGGTAAACCCTGTAAATCTGCCATGCAGATCACTCAAGTCTGAGGCACACTGCCCGCCCGCTGTAATTTCACAATGCCACAAAGGCCCGGCTATTGTGCCGATCCCCCCCTCTATATACTAGTGGGCGCTTTTTATGCGGACGTCAGAAGAATGAGCCAACATTTTCAACATGATGTGCTGGTGATTGGCAGCGGCGCTGCCGGCCTGAGCCTTGCGCTCACACTGCCCAGCCATATGCGTATTGCAGTCCTGAGCAAGGGCGATCTGGCCAACGGATCAACGTTTTGGGCACAAGGCGGCGTGGCCGCTGTGCTTGATGACACCGACACCGTGCAGTCTCACGTCGAAGACACGCTCAATGCCGGTGGAGGCCTCTGCCACGAGGACGCTGTCAGGTTTACCGTCGAACACAGCCGCGAAGCCATTCAATGGTTGATTGACCAAGGCGTGCCCTTCACCCGGGATGACACTGCCAACCCCGAACACCCAGGTTTTGAGTTCCACCTCACCCGTGAAGGCGGCCACAGCCATCGGCGCATCATTCACGCCGCCGATGCCACAGGCGCAGCTATCTTCAAAACCCTGCTCGAACAAGCGCGCCAGCGGCCCAACATCGAATTGCTGGAACAACGCGTCGCCGTTGATCTAATCACAGAACCTCGATTGGGGCTTGAAGGCGATCGCTGCCTTGGCGCCTACGTGCTAAACCGCGCCACAGGTGAAGTGGACACCTATGGTTCGCGCTTCACCATTCTGGCTTCCGGCGGCGCGGCTAAGGTTTATCTGTACACCAGCAACCCCGATGGCGCCTGCGGCGATGGCATTGCTATGGCGTGGCGTTCGGGCTGTCGCGTGGCGAACCTTGAGTTCAATCAGTTCCACCCCACGTGCCTGTATCACCCGCAAGCCAAAAGCTTTCTGATCACCGAAGCCCTGCGCGGCGAGGGGGCGCACCTCAAGCTACCCAATGGCGAACGCTTCATGCACCGGTTCGACCCTCGCGGCGAGCTGGCACCACGGGACATCGTCGCCCGCGCCATCGACCACGAAATGAAGCGCTTGGGCATTGATTGCGTGTATCTGGACATCAGCCATGAGTCCGAGACGTTCATCAAAACCCACTTCCCGACAGTCTATGAACGCTGCCTTGAGTTCTCCATCGACATCACCAAACAAGCCATTCCCGTTGTACCGGCAGCGCATTACACCTGCGGCGGCGTGATGGTCGACGGTCATGGCCGCACCGATGTACCCGGCCTGTATGCCATCGGCGAAACCAGTTTTACCGGCTTGCACGGCGCCAATCGCATGGCCAGCAATTCGCTGCTTGAGTGTTTTGTGTATGCCCGATCAGCGGCTGCCGACATTCTTGCGCAACTGCCCCAAGTGGCCGTGCCAATCGCCTTGCCGAGCTGGGATGCGAGCCAGGTGACTGACTCCGACGAAGACGTGATCATCGCCCACAACTGGGATGAGTTACGGCGCTTTATGTGGGACTACGTCGGCATCGTGCGTACCAACAAACGCCTGCAACGTGCGCAGCACCGAGTGCGCTTGCTGCTGGATGAAATCGACGAGTTTTACAGTAATTACAAAGTCAGCCGCGACTTGATTGAGCTGCGCAATCTGGCACAAGTGGCCGAACTGATGATTCGCAGTGCAATGGCGCGCAAAGAGTCACGTGGCCTGCATTACACGCTGGACTACCCCAACATGCTGCCCGAAGCGCTGGACACTATTCTGGTGCCAGCCACCTACGCCGACTGAACTTGAGCCGCACGCGCAAGCGCCGGTGCTGAGCGGGCGCCAGCGCGTCGCGGGGAATGCACACCGCCCTGACCCGCCGTTCGCCACTCACGCTAAAACGCACTAACACCATGCGCGGCAAAGCCAGGCTGTCACGCCGCAATTGCACGGCTTGCCACCCCTTGGCACGACTCCACAACTGCCAGCCATCGGCATCGCGACGCAACCCGGTGAACGCGTTCGCGTGAGTCAATCGAATATGCCGTGGCAACACCCAAAGCCCATGCGCCAAGCACAACAAAACCCCGAACGCGCGGGCCCACACCGGAATTGAAAGAAGGCAAATTGAGATCAGCGCCAACGTCTGGGCTGCAAGATACGCCGCCAGCAATTGCCCTGAGGCATGCCAGCGGCATTCGAAATAATTACTTGGGTTGGACACGATCCAAAATCATGCGAACCATGCGTTGCAGCTCAGGGTCTTCAGACTCGCTGCGCTCCATGAACCAGCCGAACATGTCCTGGTCTTCGCACTCCAGCAGCTTGCGATAGCATTCGCGGTCCACATCATTAAGGGTGGCGTAAACCTCCTTCACGAAAGGAACCAGCAGCACGTCTAGCTCAAGCATGCCGCGACGGCTGTGCCAATAAAGACGATTGAGTTCTACATCTTCGACCATGGAGCGCTCCTCAAATAGAGCGCAAGTATACAGCCCGATTCACGATAGAACAGTCGGCTTTGGTCGCTCCCCGTTGATCCTATGCGAACTACCCATTTGAGGGGCGCCCCTCTATGATGTGCCCCAGACTTTATTACCTGCGATGACTCATGGCCGACTCTGCTTTTTTCTGCACCCTGTCTCACGAAGGCGTTCTGGCCGTTATCGGCAATGACGCCAGCAAGTTTTTACAGGGGCAGTTGACCTGCAACCTCAACTATTTGAGCGAAACGCGCTCAAGCCTGGGCGCACGCTGCACGCAAAAAGGCCGTATGCAGTCCAGTTTCCGTATCGTTTTGGAACCCGAAGGCTGCTTGCTGGCAATGGCGCGCGAACTGGTTGAGCCGCAATTGGCTGACCTGAAAAAATACGCGGTCTTCTCCAAGTCCAAACTCACCGATGACAGCGCTAACTGGGTGCGTTTTGGCTTGAATCAAGCAGACGCCGTACTGGAAAGTCTGGGTATCACACTGCCCGCCGACACTGACAGCGTTGCTCGGGCCAATGGCCTGATCGCTATTCGCGCCTCTGAAGGTCGAGCCGAACTTTGGGCGCGCGCCGAACAAGCCGACAGCCTCAAGCAACACCTGAGCGCACACCTGACCGAAGCCGACCTCAACCAATGGCTTCTCGGCCAAATCCGTGCGGGCATTGGCCAAGTCATGGCACCCACGCGCGAGCTGTTTATCCCGCAGATGATCAACCTGCAAGCGGTGGGAGGCGTGAGTTTCAAAAAGGGGTGCTACACCGGTCAGGAGATCGTTGCGCGGATGCAATATCTGGGCAAACTCAAACGCCACCTTTACCGTTTGTCGCTTCAAGGAGATGAGTTGCCTGAGCCGGGAACTCCGCTGTACGCGCCCACTCATAGCAGCGCAGTCGGTGAAGTGGTTATCGCCGCTCGCAGCGAGCAAGGCATTGAGCTGTTGGCTGTTTTGCAAGCCGAAGCCGCGCAAGCAGGGGATATCCATGTAGCAAGCCTGCAAGGGCCGGGCCTGACGCTGCTTGACCTGCCCTATCAACTGGACCGCGACAAAGAGATCCAGCGCTAATTGCCACACCCAAAATCGCAACACCCTAGAGAGCATAAATGAGTAAGCTGGCGCACAAAGTCGAGAAGGATTTGATAAAGGCCATCGATAAAGATGACCTGGTTCTACCCACGCTACCCGAGGTAGCGCTGAACATTCGTAAAGCCGCAGAAAACCCCGATATTAGCGTCAGCCATCTGAGCAAAGTGATTGGCCGTGACACCGCACTGTCTGCACGCCTGATAAAAGTGGTCAACAGCCCTTTGTTACGGGCCAATCATGAAGTCACCGACCTGCACACAGCCATCACCCGTCTGGGCGTCAACTACAGCAGCAACTTGGCAATTGGCTTGGTTATGGAGCAAATTTTCCATGCGCGCTCCGATGTGGTCGAACGCAAAATGCGCGACGTATGGCGTCAAAGTCTGGAAGTCGCGGGCATCTGCTACACCCTGTGCCGCCGTCATACCCAGCTCAAACCCGATCAAGCAGCCTTGGGTGGTTTGGTTCATCAGATCGGCGTACTGCCGATCCTGACCTACGCCGAAGATCACAACGAGTTGCTCTCCGACCCTATTTCGCTGAACCACGTTATCGACAACATTCATCCCTTGATCGGGGACAAACTGCTTGCCGTGTGGGAGTTCCCTGAAATGCTGCTCAAGCTGCCCAGCCAGTACCTGGATTTGAGCCGCGAGTCCAAATCTCTCGATTACATTGATCTGGTACAAATCGCCACGGTATTCACCCACCAAGACAGCGATACCAGTCGCGCGGTGGTGCTGAGCACCCTGCCCGCTTTTAAAAAACTGAGGCTGGATGCAAACAGCCCCAAATTGATAGAAGAGCTCAACGCTGCCCGTGAGATGTTTATTTAAGCCTTGAGTGAAGGCGCTCAACATTAGCGGGCATAAAACTCACCCGAACCTTGAGCCCGCCCTGCGCGCCATCGTGCAGGCTGATTTGCGCCAAATGCGCGCGACAGATTTCTCCGACAATCGCTAACCCCAGCCCAGAGCCTGCGACCTGTTGATTGCGCCGATAAAAACGCTCAAACACACGCTCGCGGTCTTGCTGCGGAATGCCCGGCCCATCATCTTCAACCTCCAGCACGGCCTGCGGCTTGACGCGCAGCACCACATTGCCGCCCGATGGCGTGTGAGCAATTGCGTTGTCCACCAAATTACTCAACAACTCGTGCAGCAACGTGGGCTCGCCATGCAGCCAGACCGGCTGATCGGCTTCGAGCGCCAGCGCAATCCCTCGGGCATGAGCCAACGGTGCCATCGCCATGCCCAGCTCACGCGCCAGCTGACTCAGGTCGAGTAACTGCGCGCCCCCTTCGGCAATCGCCCGCGCTCCGTTTTCAATACGTGCCAACGACAACAATTGATTGGCCAAATGGGTCAAGCGGTCAGTGCCTTGCACCGCTTGCACAAGCGTAGTGCGCCAGGTATGGGGATCGTTTGCACGCAACCCCAGTTCTAACTGCGCTTTGAGGACGGCCAAAGGTGTACGCAACTCGTGGGCCGCATCAGCAATAAACTGCGCCTGACGCTCAAACTGCTCGCGCAAGCGTTCAGTAAAGTGATTCAGCGCCTGCACCAACGGCCACAACTCGCGCTGCACGGGCACCAACGGCAAAGGCCGCAGGTCATCGGGTTCCCGCTCCTCGACCGCCGTGCGCAAGCGCTCTAATGGACGCAGCGCAGCACTGACAGCAAACCACACCAGCAACAACGCACCCAGCCCCAACATGCCTAAGCGCAGCAGCGTATCGGCCATCAAACTGCGCGCCATCGACACGCGAGCCTCATCGGTTTCTGCCACACGAATTTCAGCCATGCCATTCATATTGGGTTCGCTGACAGGCCTGAGCAGGCTCACAACCCGTACGTTTTGCCCCAAGTATTGGCCGTTGTAAAAGCGCGCCAAGGCCGGGTAATCATCGGTGCGCAAAGTGCCGGGGGGTGGCGCCGGCAAGTTCTCATACCCCGAAATTAAACGCTGGTTGATGTCATTGACCTGGTAATAGATGCGCCCCGCACTGTCGTAAGCAAACGTGTCGAGGGCAACGTAAGGCACGTCAGCACTCAAACTGCCATCACGCTGCGACAACCCGGCAGCAATGGTGCGAGCAGACGCCAGCAATGTTCGGTCGTAAGCCGTATCTGCGGCCTCGCGACCATTGAAATAAGCACTCAGCCCGCTGGCCAGCATCAACACCACCAGCAACACCGCAAGGTTGCACAGCAATCGCCAACGCAAGCTGTTGAGCTTAAGCATCACGGCTTTCCAGCAAATACCCCAAGCCGCGGAAGGTCACAATGGCTACCGTTTGGTCGTCCAGCTTTTTGCGCAATCGATGCACATAGATCTCGATTGCGTCGGGGCTTGCCTCTTCGTCCAGTCCAAACACCTGAGCCGCCAGCTGTTCTTTACTCATGACGCGCCCCGGCCGGGCGATCAGCGCCTCAAGCACCGCTTGCTCGCGGGAGGTTAATGTCAGCAGCTCCTCGCCCAAACTGAAACGCCGGGTTTCAAGGTCGTAAACCAGCGCCCCGCAGCGCTGTTGCCGCTCCCCGCCCAGCACACTGCGGCGCAACAAGGCTTTGACCCGTGCCTCCAGTTCAGTCAACTCAAAAGGCTTGGCCAAGTAGTCGTCGGCCCCAAGGTTGAGCCCGTGAACGCGATCCTTAACGTCGCTGCGCGCCGTTAACATCAACACCGGTACGGTTTTGCCGCGAGCACGCAAACGCGCCAGCACTTCAAAACCATCCATTCGCGGCAAACCCACATCCAAAATGGCTAACGCATACTCCTCGCTGGCCAAGGCCAAATCTGCAGCCACGCCATCGTGCAGTACATCGACCGTCAACCCTGTGCTTTTCAACGCCTGAGCAATACTGTCGGCCAGCTGAGGCTGATCTTCGACCAAGAGAACACGCATTGGATTTACCTCATTATTTTTGTAGGGCCCAGCCCTTGTTTGCGCGGAGTGTACAGCCGGGATCGGCACTGTGAACCCCCACGACAGGTTGAAAGCTTATTGAAAGGTTCGCGAAAGGTTGGCCGACTAGGATCCGGCAACAGGCAGTAACAACTGCCTCGCTATGAACACCGTAGCGACCCGAAAAACGCCACGAAGCGTTTTCGCCAATAAAAACAATAACGGAGCACCCCAAGATGCTGTCACTTCAGCTTCAAACCCTATCGCTTATCGCCCTATCCTCACTCGCCCAACGGCCCTCGTCAGGGACGTAACACGCGTGCGTATTGCCTGCTGACACCTAAAAACAAAAACTCCGGTGGAGACAACATGAATTTATCACTGCGTAATATGGCCCTCGCCGCTGGCTGCTTACTGGTAGCGGGCCAGTTAATGGCTGAACCGAAGCGCCCGGAATGTATTGCTCCCGCTTCGCCCGGCGGTGGTTTTGACTTGACCTGTAAATTGGCGCAAAGCGCACTGGTGAACGAAAAACTGCTGAGCAAACCGATGCGTGTAACTTACATGCCTGGTGGTGTTGGCGCTGTGGCCTATAACGCGGTGGTCGCACAACGCCCGGCAGACGCTGGAACGCTAGTCGCATGGTCCAGCGGCTCGTTGCTGAATCTGGCACAAGGCAAGTTCGGCCGCTTCGATGAAAACGCCGTGCGCTGGCTGGCGGCCGTGGGTACCAGCTATGGCGCAATTGCCGTTAAAAACGATTCGCCCTACAAGAACCTCGATGATCTGGTGCAGGCACTGAAGAAAGATCCAAGCAAAGTGGTCATCGGCTCTGGCGGCACAGTGGGCAGTCAGGACTGGATGCAAACAGCTTTGATCGCCAAAGCCGCCGGGATCAACCCGCGAGACCTGCGCTACGTGGCGCTGGAAGGCGGCGGTGAAATCGCTACGGCGCTACTGGGCGGTCATATTCAGGTGGGCAGTACGGACATTTCCGACTCCATGCCTCACATCCAAAGCGGTGATATGCGCTTGCTCGCGGTGTTCGCCAATGAACGCCTCGACGAACCCGAAATGAAAAACATCCCGACCGCCAAAGAGCAAGGCTACGACATTGTGTGGCCAGTGGTACGCGGCTTCTACCTAGGGCCAAAAGTCAGCGACGAAGACTACGCATGGTGGAAAAACGCCTTCGACAAACTGCTGGCATCTGAGGAGTTCGACACCCTGCGCGATCAGCGCGAACTCTTCCCGTTCGCCATGACCGGCCCGGAGCTAGACACCTACGTCAAAAAACAGGTGGCTGACTACAAAACCCTGGCTCAGGAATTCGGCCTGATCCAGTAACCGCCCCTGTCAGCGAGCTGCACCCTGAAACACCGGGGCGCAGCTCAGGAGTGAATCATGCTCTTACAACGCATTTTTGCCTCAGGGCTGCTCATTGTTTGCGCCTGTTTGGCGGTCATGGCGTGGCCGTATCAAGCGTCGTTTTCTTACGAGCCTGTCGGGCCGCGCGCTTTCCCTTTGTTGATGCTGGGCCTGATGGGGCTGGGGTTGATCTACATGATCTTTCGCCCATCGCCAGTGGTGCATAGCGAAGACGAGCCACAACTGGATCGCCAAACCCTGACCAAAATTGGTCTGTGTGTCGTATTGCTGCTGATTTTCGCCGGTACGTTCGAACCACTGGGTTTCATCCTCAGCAGCATCCTGATCGGCATTCCAATGGCACGCCTGTATGGCGGGCGCTGGGTGCCCAGCATCGTGATCATCAGCTTGATGAGCGTCGGTCTTTATTTACTGTTCGATAAAGCCATGGACGTTCCGCTGCCACTGGGCCTGCTCGACGTTCTGGAGAACTGATATGGATACTTTTGGCTATTTGGGCCAGGGCTTTGGCGTTGCATTAAGCCCTTACAACTTGGTGACCGCGCTGTGTGGCACCTTGATCGGCACTGTGGTGGGTTTGTTGCCGGGCCTAGGCCCGATCAATGGCGTGGCACTGCTGATCCCGATTGCATTTGCCTTGGGCTTGCCGCCTGAATCAGCACTTATTTTGTTGGCCGCGGTGTACTTGGGCTGCGAGTACGGCGGGCGTATCAGCTCCATTTTGCTGAACATTCCCGGTGAAGCGTCCACGGTCATGACCACCCTTGATGGCTACCCAATGGCCCGCAAAGGCTTGGCGGGTGTTGCGTTGTCATTGTCGGCATGGAGCTCTTTTATCGGTGCTTTTATTGCCACCTGCGGCATGGTGCTGTTTGCTCCACTGCTGGCCAAATGGGCGATTGCCTTCGGCCCGGCGGAGTATTTCGTACTCATGGTCTTCGCGATCGTGTGCCTTGGCGGAATGGCAGGCGATCGGCCGCTCAAGACGTTTATCGCGGCCCTAATTGGCTTGTTTCTGTCCAGCGTAGGGATTGACGCCAACAGCGGCGTTTACCGCTTCACCGGGGACAACATCCATCTGACTGACGGCATTCAGTTCGTCGTGTTGGTGTTGGGGTTGTTCTCCATCAGTGAAATTCTTTTACTGCTGGAAAAAACCCATCGCGGACAAGAAGCGGTGAAAGCAACTGGCCGCATGATGTTCAACCTGAAGGAAGCTTCATCGGTGTTTGTAGTGAACATCCGCTGCGGGTTACTCGGTTTCATCATGGGCGTGCTGCCGGGTGCAGGGGCCACCTTGGCCAGCGCAGTGGCCTACATGACTGAAAAGCGACTGGCTGGCACCAGCGGCACGTTCGGCCAAGGCGATATGCGCGGCCTTGCGGCCCCCGAAACCGCCATCGGCGCATCGGCCTGTGGCGCGTTGGTGCCGATGCTGACCTTGGGCGTTCCCGGGTCAGGCACGACGGCGGTGATGATCGGCGCGTTGTCGCTGTACAACATCACGCCGGGGCCGCTGTTGTTTCAGCAGCAACCCGATATCGTCTGGGGGCTGATCGCTTCGCTGTTCATCGCCAACATCATGCTGGTGATCCTCAATATCCCGATGATTCGCATCTTCACGCGAATTCTCTCGGTGCCTAACTGGGCGCTAGTGCCCGTAATTGCCATCATCACGGCGATTGGCGTGTATGCCGTCCACGCCACTACGTTCGATCTGTTTTTGATGATTGGGATCGGTATTTTCGGTTACATCCTGCGCAAGCTCGATTTCCCGCTGTCACCCGTGCTGCTTGGCTTTATTTTGGGTGGTTTGATGGAGCAGAACCTGCGCCGCGCCCTGTCGATCTCCAACGGCGCGCTGGAAATCCTTTGGTCGAGCCCGATCACCTTGGGTGTTTGGGTGCTGACAGCGATCATGCTGCTGATGCCGGTGTTGCGTATCTGGCGCAAACGCAGCCTGCAACGTCGCGCTCCGGCCAATGCTTGAGTCTGGTTTTAAACAGTGGTGGGCCACGCCGCTGGTTGGCTTGGCTGGCGGTTATCTCGCCAGCCAAGTCGGCTGGCCATTGCCGTGGATGGTTGGCTCGTTGCTGGCGATCATTCTGGTGCGCTGTTTAACGCCTTGGCAATTGGCCGAGATCCCTGGCGGACGTAAATGCGGGCAATGGATTGTGGGCATCGGTATCGGCCTGCACTTCACCCCGGTGGTGATGGAGCAGGTGCTGGCGCACTTGGGTTTGATCTGCTTCGGCGCGCTGCTCACCAGTGTGTCGAGTGTGATCGGCGTGTGGTTGATGCGCCGAAGTGGCGTAGATCGTGCCACGGCATTTTTTTCCAGCATGCCGGGCGGCTCCGGCGAAATGGTCAATCTGGGCGCACGCAACGGCGCTGTGTTGAGCCAGGTCGCCGCCGGGCAAAGCATTCGGGTGCTGACGGTGGTGTTGTGTGTGCCGGCAGCCTTCAAATACTTGCTGGGTGAAGGCACACCTAATTCTCACCCTGCTCTCGTTGACTTCTACTGGCTGGCACTATTGTTTCCTGCTGGCGCATTACTGGCCTGGGGCTGGCAACGTCTGCGCCAACCCAACCCGTGGCTGTTTGGGCCTTTGTTACTGAGCGCTGGCGCCAGCATCGCGTGGGACTTGCACATCGGCCTGCCAGACGGCAGCAGCCAAATGGGTCAGTGGTTAATCGGCAGTGGGTTGGGCTGTCACTTTAATCGCGCGTTTTTTCGCAAGGCGCCCTCATTCATCGCAAGAACACTACTGGGCACAGCCTTGACCATGTTCATCGCCAGTCTTTGTGCGCTGGGTTTGAGCACCCTCACCCAGCTCGACTTGCGCTCCATGACCTTGGGCATGATGCCCGGCGGGATCGCCGAGATGAGCCTCACCGCACAAACGCTGCAACTGTCAGTGCCGCTGGTAACAGCCTTGCAAGTGATGCGTTTGCTGTTTGTGCTCTTTTTGGCCGAGCCCTTGTTTCGTTACTGGGTAAAAATAGGCGCTCGTCGAGATGGCGCCGAAAACTAAGGCAGCTTCCAGTCAATCGGCGTCAGGCCGTTTTGCTCCAAAAACTTATTGGTGCGACTGAAATGCCCGTTGCCGATAAACCCGCGATAAGCGGATAAAGGCGAAGGGTGTACCGAGGTCAGCACCAGATGCTTGGTGGCATCAATCAGTTTTTGCTTGCTCTGGGCATGGGCGCCCCACAACAAAAAGACCAGCTTGGGCTGCTGCTCACTCACCACTTCAATAATCTTGTCGGTGAAGTGTTCCCAACCCTTTTTGGCATGGGAAGCTGCATTAGCGCGCTCAACGGTCATGGTGGTGTTGAGCAATAACACGCCTTGTTCCGCCCAATGCTGCAAGCAGCCGTGGGGCGCAATATCAATGTTCAAATCACGCTTGAGTTCTTTATAGATATTGACCAGCGATGGCGGTGTCGCCACGCCGGGTTGTACCGAAAAGCACAACCCGTGCGCCTGACCGGGGCCGTGATAAGGGTCTTGGCCAAGAATCACAACCTTCACTTGATCCAGCGGGGTCAGGTTTAACGCATTGAAAATAAGCGGGCCGGGTGGATAAATTTCTTTGCCGGCCGCATGCTCCTGACGCAAGAACTCGCGCAGCTCGCCCATGTAGGGTTTCTCGAACTCATCACGAAGCGCATGCTTCCATAGGGGCTCAAGTTTTATACGGTCATCCGAGGTCATGGCTACATCCTGAAAACAATTGGGCGGACACTAAAAAAGCTCACCCCCAATGTCAATTGCTCTTGCCACTGAGCTGACGCTTGCCCTGTGGCTTGTTAACGGACTTTATGTGATGAACACGTCAACTCTCTGCCCTGCGTGCGGTGCTCTCAATGACTGCTCAATGGCAACCCCCCAGCCCGACAGCCGATCTTGCTGGTGTTATAGCGTCAGCATTGACCCCAAGGTGCTTGAGGCGCTGCCTGCCGAACTGCGCAATGTGGCTTGCCTTTGCCCTCGTTGCGCGCAAGTCGAGCGCCAATTGCAGTCAGCACGCGGCGAGCAGCTCACGTAAGATGCCCGACTGTTTTCCTTATGACCGATCGTTATGCGTATTGACCGCTTTCTCAGTAACTTGCCTCAGTTCAGTCGCCAACAGGCGCGCCTGTTACTGATCGAAAAACGCATAAAGGTCGATGGTCAGACCGTGTGTGATCCACGGCACGAGGTTCGAGCCTTCAGTTGGATTGAATGTGATGGGCTTGCGTTACAGGCGGGTAAACCTGCGCGTTATTACATGCTGCATAAACCGCCAGGGTGTGTGAGCGCCACTCAAGACCCAGAACACCTGACGGTACTTGATCTACTGGATGTGCCCGACAAGCATGAACTGCATATCGCAGGCAGGCTAGACTTCAACACCACCGGGCTGATGCTTATCACCAATGATGGTCAGTGGTCACGGCGCTTGACCCAACCGGAGACCAAACAACCCAAGGTGTATTACGTCGAGACCGAGCAAGACATCGGTAACGAGTACGTCGTGAAATTCAATGAGGGCGTGTACTTCGCCTTTGAAGACCTGACGACATTGCCAGCCCACCTTGAACTGCTTGGGCCACGCAGCGCACGGTTGAGCATTGTTGAAGGCCGATACCATCAGGTCAAACGCATGTTTGGCTTCTTCAATAACAAAGTCACGCGTTTGCACCGCGAAGGTATCGGGCCATTGGCACTCGACAGTCAACTCGCCCCCGGCGGGTACCGTTCACTGAGTGCCGATGAAATAGCACTGCTCTAACACCGCGCCCCTATACGCCTGCCTGTCACAATCACAGCGCAGTATCAGACTCACGACCTTCGATTCGCTGGAGTCTGTTGCCATGAAACCCGAAATCGCCGTGCTCGATATTCAAGGCCAGTATCGAATTTACACCGAGTTCTATCGCTGCGAAGCCGCAGAAAACACCATCATTTTGGTCAATGGTTCGATGGCCACCACCGCATCATTTGCACAAACGCTCAAAAACCTGCACCCGCAGCTCAACGTCGTGCTTTATGACCAGCCCTATGCAGGTAAATCAAAGCCACACAACGCGCATCAGCGGTTTCTGACCACTGAGATTGAAGCGCAGATTCTTCGGGAACTGATTGAACACTTTGCCGCTGACTACTTGATGTCATTCTCATGGGGAGCAACGGCGGCGCTGACAGCCTTGGCCGCCAACCCAAAGGGGATTAAGAAGGCCGTGGTCAGCTCGTTTTCACCCGTGATCAACGAACCCATGCGCGACTACCTCGAACGCGGGCTTGATGGGCTTTTTGCGCGCAATCGCCCGCAAGTTGCCAACCTGGTCAACAACACCTTGGGCAAGCACCTGCCGTCACTGTTCAAGCGTTTCAACTTCAAACATGTCAGCACGTTGACCGACCATGAATACGCCCAAATGCACTTTCATATCGACCAAGTGCTGCATGGGGACCGACTGTTCTATCTCAATGCGGCAAAGGGCATTGATATTCCATTGCTGTTTATCAACGGCGCGTGGGACGAGTACACCGCCTGCGAAGGCGTGCAACACTTCGCACCGCATATCTTGGACTGCCAATTTATGTCACTGCCACACACAGGGCATTTTTTGGACATGGAACACAAGTCAGCCAGTCAAGAATACAAGGCAGCTTTACTCGGCTTTCTTTGCGCGACGCCTGAAAAACGGCATCAACCCTACGCCGCATTGCACGCGCATAAGAGCCTCGCCCTATAAAGCACGCCAGCGTATAACGCAGAAAAATGTGTTTTTACAGAATAAAACTTCTCATTGGCGCCCACTTCTGGTACAAAGTCAGCCGCTTTGAGCGGGTATAGTTTAGTGGCAAAACGAAAGCTTCCCAAGCTTTAGTTGAGGGTTCGATTCCCTCTACCCGCTCCAACTTTTCAGCGCACTTTTAGATCATTCGATCTGCTGCTCTCTTCTCTTCGATTCAACAATTACTGCACTCACTCAACGCCTTTAGCTGTCATTCAATCACCCTCGATTACGCCTTTTCGCACTGTACATGGCGCTGTCAGCATGATTTAGCAAATGCTGTGGCTGATCGCCGTGCTCTGGGTACAGCGCTGCTCCGATACTGGGCGTTATGCGCAGCGTATGCCCTTCAATCAATAACGGCTGACTGAGGTTGAAGCGGATTTTTTCAGCAACGATGTAGGCGTGCTCCGGCAACTTGAGATGTTCCAGTACCAGCACAAATTCATCTCCGCTCATTCTGGCGACGGTATCGCTTTCTCGTACGCAGTGCTTCAAGCGCCGGGCAACTTGTTGCAGCAAACTGTCACCCACCCCGTGGCCGAAGGTGTCATTGATATGTTTGAAATGGTCCAAGTCGACATATAAAACAGCCAAATATCCGCATTCTGTTTTTGCGCTGGCCAAGGCTTTGTTCAAACGTTCGTAGAGAAACTCGCGATTGGGAAGCCGAGTGAGAGCATCGTACTGAGCCAAATACTGCAAGCGCGCGTGTAATTGCTTGCGCTCAATGGCTGTGGCCACTTGAGCTGATACGTACTGCAACAGCTCTTTGTGTTGTTCGGTGTAGCGCTCTTCGCCGAGCGAGCTTTTAACCAGCAGCGCGCCAATGGTGCCATTGTGGGTCATCAACGGAACACCCAGCCACGACGGTGCATTGGCTTCGCTGTGCAGCATGGGCTGACCACTGCGGATAACCTGATCACTCAAAGCGCTGACATCACCCTTTTGCTGCTGGGGATGGTCATCTACGTGATAGGGAAAACTCAACGAGCCTTGTGAGTCATCGCATAAAGCGACCGAAAAATTCAGCGCAGGCAGCCACTGCCCAACCAATTGATGCACACGCTTGAATAGCTCAAGCAGGTCTTCGGCAGCATGGGCCGCTTCAGAAATAGCAAAGAGCGCCGACTGACGGGACTCAGCCTGTTTACGGTCGGTGATATCTCGGGCAACTGCAATGCGCATTTGGTAGTTTTCGGCCCAACGCGCCGTCCACAGTATGTGAACCACCTGCCCGTCTTTTCGCAAATAGCGGTTTTCGAAGTTCAGTTTGGGTTCGCCTTGCATGATTTCATCAGCGGCAAGCCGTGTTCGCTCGCGATCGGGCGCAAACACAAAATCAATCATTGGCTGCCCCACCAGCTCATGCTGCGTGTATCCAAAAATACGCTCGCACGCAGCACTCACAAACACGAAATGCCCTCTGCGATCAACGACGCACACGGCATCAAGCAGCAAGTCGATGAAGCTGGCTTGCGACAGGTAGCTTTTAATGTCCATAGGCTCGCTTTTAGCCTCAACGTTAAACATAGAATTACCTGTCTTGACCCTGAACGACGCAATGCCGACTCCTTGCAGGGCCTAGCGCTAGATTTGTTGTAATAGGCCCGGCAAGGCGTGTGCCAATGCGCTAATAGCAAAACCAATAAACATGACGCCGCACAGCCGAGTAATCAACAACTCATGCCGTTGATACAGCGCTCTGACGCGCCCGGCGCCCACAATGCCGATGAGAATCACGTAGGCAATTGCACCGCCGATAAAACTCAGCGCGATCAGCCACGGCAGCATGGCCCAAGTCAGCAACTCGGCACGACTGGACAACAGCGCCGTAAACGTTGCGACAGCTACCGGGTAGGCTTTGGGATTGGTCAGACCGAAGATAATGCCGTGAGCGAATGGCCGACGGGCCGGGCCTTGCTGCGCCACATTACTGCGTTGAGCGCGCACCGCTCGCAGGCCAAGCCAAAACAGGTAAAGACCGCTGAGCAGCCCCAACACGTTGAAGGTGGTGCTTCCAAACTCACGCGCACCGACGATAGCGATCAGCGCTGTACTGCACCAAATCACATCACCCAGCAAATGCCCGCATAAAAAGCCAGCACCGGCGCGACGCCCGCGTGCAGCGCCAATGCCGAAAACAGCCAAAACACCGGGGCCTGGGGTGATGCCATAGATAAAGCCTGAGGCCAGTACTGCCATTAACAACGAGGGGGTCATGCAAAACGCTCCAGAAAATCGTGCTCCAAGCACTCCAGTGCCTGATGAAGTGATCTGATTTTGCACGTTCTGAAACTTTATGTAACTGCGCCAGGCGCTAAATAGTACGCGCAGTATTAAAAAACGTATTTCACGCCATCTACTTGTTTGAGCAGAGCCTGTTAACGCCGCCCCAACACGTTAACGACCAATCGATCAACCCAACCCCAAATCCGCTGCTTGACTCGCCGCCACAGTGGCCGCGACTGCCAGGCCTGCAAGCTAACAGGCTGACTTTGAGCAAAGTCGTTTATAAAGCTGGCCGCAACTGCCTGGGTGAGCGCGGGATCAAGCGCCTCAAGATTCGCCTCAAGATTGAAGTGCAGGTTCCAGTGATCGAAGTTGCATGAACCGATGCTGACCCAGTCATCAATCAGCACCATTTTCAGATGCAAAAAACACGGCTGGTATTCAAAGATCTGCACGCCAGACTTAAGCAAACGCGGGTAGTAGCGATGCCCCGCATAGCGCACAGACGGATGGTCGGTGCGCGGCCCCGTCAACAGCAGACGTACATCTACCCCCCGACTGGCTGCACGCCGTAGCGAGCGGCGCACACTCCAAGTGGGCAAGAAGTAAGGCGTGGCCAGCCAAATGCGCTGTTTACCACTGTTAATGGCTCGCACCAACGATTGCAGAATGTCGCGATGCTGATGGGCGTCTGCGTAAGCCACACGCCCCAGCCCAGTGCCTTCTTCGGGAACACGCGGTAAATGCGCAAGGCCGAAGTGCGTGGCCGGCTTCCAGGCTTTACGGCTGATATTGGCACGCCACTGACGATCAAACAGCATCTGCCAATCAAGCACTAATGGGCCTTGGATCTGAACCATCACCTCATGCCAATCGCAGGTGTTTTCGTCGGGGCGCCAAAACTCATCCGTTACGCCTGTGCCGCCCACAACAGCCAAACGCTGATCCACCAGCAACAATTTGCGATGGTCGCGGTACAAGTTGTTCACGCCCCGGCGCCAGCTCAAGCGGTTGTAAAACCTCAATTCAACCCCGGCCTCGACCAGACTGCGTCGTAAACCCAAGGTCAAAGCCAGACTGCCGTACCCATCAAACAAGCAACGCACACGCACATCACGCTTCGCCGCCAG
Organism: Pseudomonas sp. E315; assembly: GCF_055406205.1. Taxonomy (NCBI): domain Bacteria; kingdom Pseudomonadati; phylum Pseudomonadota; class Gammaproteobacteria; order Pseudomonadales; family Pseudomonadaceae; genus Pseudomonas; species Pseudomonas sp. E315. The sequence continues at coordinate 113,320 of NZ_JBUZPJ010000011.1, forward strand.
CACCAACGCCTGCACTACGGCTTGAGCACAGGCTCCGGTTTCCACCAGATACAGTTCAAGATCAATGTGATCACGCGCTTGGGCTATGGCCGCCAGCATCTTAGGGAAAAACTGCGGGCCATCAATCAGCAGTTCAAATTGATTGGCGCTGCGCCAGGGGAACACTGCGCCAGCCATGTCAGCGGGCCGTGAAAATCAGCACCGCACCCACCGGCACTGAAAAACTGATTGCCGACAAACCGGCCATTTTGCGCAAGGTTTCAAGCTCCGGTTGCAGGCCAAAGTCTTCGGCTTGAACTAACAGCGGCTCAAGCGTGACCACTTGAAAACGTCGCTCATCCAACCGCGTTGCCAACAATTGAGCTTCATACGTGTGCTGTTTGCCACGCAGATGCACCGTCACCGGCAAGCGCAACTCAAGTTGCGCGCCGGGCGCTAGGTCGTTGATCGGTTGCAGGTCAATCTGCGCCGTAATCTGTGCCTCAGGGAAGTGTTTGAAATCAAACAACGTGTCACGCATGCGCTCATCACGCAGTGGCGTGGAGCTGTTGACGGAGTCCATTTCAATACGTAACTGCGCTTGGCCCTTAGGGTCGACTTTGCCGTGCAACACTAAAAAACGGTGCACATTCGCGACATTGGCATTTTGCGTGGTGATAAAGGACAGCCGCGAAGACTCGCCATCAAGGTACCAATTAGCCTGTGCAGACAGGCTGACGCCCAGCGTTAGCAGCAAGGCGCAAGCAGAAGATAAAAACAGGTTGGACATAAAAACTCATCAGCAGATAAACGTGGGCGAACAATACCCCCAGTTTGCTCACTTGTAAGCGGGCTGGGCCGGAAATCTTTGCAACGCTTTTAGGACGCACTCAGGTGCAGACAGTTCCTCTACAGCGCCTCTGCGGCACAAAACACCTAGGGCCTGTCACACAAGCATCATGCAAACGTCATGGGGGTGACATTGCGCCTGCCTAGCCTGAGGTTGCACTCCTCAGTCGAATGGCAGCAACCCTAGGCAGGCCCGGCGCTTGCACGGAGATTCGCAATGTCCCAGATCGCCCGCATCCGCGACACCGCCCAAGAACGCCGTTTGCACGCAGAACGCTTGATCGGCCCCCACGCCTTACGTGAAGCTCAAGCCTTACGCTTTCGTGTGTTTAGTGGTGAATTGAAGGCCACGCTCAAAAACGCCGAACACGGTCTGGACGAAGATGATTTCGACGCACATTGCGAACACATCGGCGTGCGCGACCTTAGCAACGGCCAACTGGTGGCAACCACTCGTTTGCTGGATCACAGTGCTGCACGCAACATCGGCCATTTTTATAGCGAACAAGAGTTCAACCTGCACGGTCTCGCTCGTCTGCAAGGCCCGATTCTTGAAATAGGTCGAACCTGTGTCGACCCCGCCTATCGCAATGGCGGCACCATTGCCGTGCTGTGGGGCGAGCTGGCTGAGGTGCTCAACCACGGCAATTATCGCTACCTCATGGGGTGCGCCAGCATTCCGATGCAAGATGGCGGCGTTCAGGCTCACGCGATCATGCAACGTCTGCGTGAACGTTATTTGTGCACTGAACATTTGCGCGCCGAACCGAAAAACCCTCTGCCCCAACATGAGCTGGCGGCCAATGTCATCACCGAAATGCCACCGCTGCTCAAGGCGTACATGCGCCTTGGGGCCAAGATCTGTGGCGAGCCTTGCTGGGATGAGGATTTTCAGGTGGCAGACGTGTTTATCCTGCTCAAGCGCGACGAGTTGTGCCCGCGCTATGCTCGACACTTCAAGGCGGCGATGTAATGAGCCGGGTGCGCAAATACCTCAGGGTGGTGCATGTGCTCGGGGTGGTCAGCCTGGGCCTGAGCATGGCCAGCGTGTTTGGCCTGATGGAGCGCTTGAATTTCAATAGCACAATGGATCGCAGGCAACGCTGGTCACGGTTTTTTATGGCAAAGCTCAGCCGCGCCCTGCCCTTTCGTATCACCATTTATGGCCAGATGCCGGCTGGCCCCATGTTGTGGGTCAGCAATCATGTGTCATGGACCGACATCGCACTGTTGGGGCAACTGACGCCGCTGTCCTTTCTTTCCAAAGCCGAAGTACGGGGTTGGCCAGTGGCTGGTTGGTTGGCAGCCAAGGCGGGCAGCTTGTTTATCCGCCGAGGGGCCGGCGACAGCCAACTGATTCGCCAGCAAATGACCCAACACTTGCAGCAAGCACTGCCGCTGTTGATGTTCCCTGAAGGCACCACCACGGACGGGCGTTCGGTGCGCACGTTTCATGGACGGCTGTTATCGGCGGCAATAGACAGCGGCGTACCGGTGCAACCTGTGGCCATTCGCTATTTACGTCATGGCATGCCAGATGCCTTGGCTCCCTTCATCGGCGAGGACGATTTGCTGTCGCATTTGCTGCGCTTGTTTTCACATGAGCAAGCCGATGTCGAAATTCACTTGCTTGCGCCTATCGCCAGCGAACGACAAGAACGTGCAGTGCTGGCTTTTAGGGCGCAGGAGGCAATTGGGCGGGTGGTGTCTGGCGCCACAGAGCTACGTGACGCAGCAGCAGCTTTTTATGATGAGCCCGCAGCCGCACGAGGGTAGCGGCCTGTTCGGGTATCAGCCGTTACGAAGCGTCCTGCAATTCAGAGGCAGCAAACGCCTGTAACTGCGGATAAAACGCACGAAAGTCTTCGCTCAGCGGTTGGTATAAGGCGTTTAAATCGCGCATGGCCCCGGCCAGTTCCTCTGGCCGCGACAGCCGCCGGGAAATACCCAAAAACACCCTGTCCAGTGTTTCAAAGTCTCGATACGAGCCCAGCCAATCATGCGCCGCCATGTGGGGCGCAATGGCCGCTAGCCGGCTTGGCAAGTGTGGCTGGGCCACCAGTACCTGATAAAACCCCGAAGTAAATCGCTCTAGCGGGCCCTGCGCATACTGCGCCCAATCCCGCGCCAAGCAATGATCGAAGAACACATCGAGAACAATGCCCGCATAGCGCCGCCGGGTTTGGGTGAACCTGGACAGTGATTGATCAACCAAAGGGTGTTTGTCAGTGAACACATCAATGCTGCGATGCAGTTGAATGGCCGATTCGATGAGAGGGCTGTACTGGCCCTGTAGGCGGCCTTTTACAAAGTCGCCATATAAGCTGCCGAGTAATTCTTCTGGGCGCTGGCCGCCAAGGTGCAGATGTGCGAGATAATTCATGGCGCGCAGTTTAGCACTGCCCAACAAATATCGTTATAACCCGATATATCGATTTGAGCTGAACTAAGATCAAAATCATATTTGTATATCGCGATATTACGATTTAAAGTTCGCCTTATCGCGATATAACGCTGTAACTCATTGAGCACTGCAATCATGCCGATCGACCTCGACGAAATAATAAAAGCGCTGGCACACCCAGTACGCCGAGAAATCATTCACCTGCTTAAAAACCCGCAGGTCGAGTTCCCTGACCAACATCACACCACCGAACACGGTGTGTGTGCCGGGCAGTTCGACCAGCGTTTCGGTTTGTCGCAATCCACCGTTTCTGCCCACCTGGCCACGTTACAACGCGCAGGCCTGATCAGCAGCCAAAAGGTGGGGCAGTGGCACTTTTTCAAACGCAACGAGGACACCATTCAAGCGTTCCTCGCAAAAATCAGCCAAGAGCTTTAACAAGGACTTTCATGCCCCTCTCGCTACTCATTCTGGCGCTCAGCGCCTTCGCCATCGGCACCACTGAGTTCGTCATCATGGGCTTGCTGCCTGATGTCGCCGCTGATCTTGGGGTCTCGATTCCGGGTGCCGGCTGGCTTGTGACCGGTTATGCGCTAGGGGTCGCCATTGGCGCACCCTTTATGGCGCTGGCGACGGCCAAATTACCACGCAAGGCCGCACTGGTTGCACTGATGGGTATTTTTATCGTCGGTAACCTGCTCTGCGCGCTGGCCAGTGATTACAACGTACTGATGTTTGCTCGCGTAGTAACTGCACTGTGTCATGGCGCCTTCTTTGGTATTGGTTCAGTGGTGGCCGCAGGTCTGGTGCCTGCCAACAAGCGGGCCTCTGCTGTGGCCTTGATGTTTACCGGCTTGACGCTGGCCAACGTACTGGGTGTGCCGCTGGGCACCGCACTCGGCCAAGCGGCTGGATGGCGCTCGACCTTTTTTGCTGTGACTGTTATTGGCGTTGTTGCGCTGATCGGCCTGATTCGCTTTTTGCCTGCCAAACGGGATGAAGAAAAGCTTGATATGCGCGCTGAACTGGCCGCCCTCAAGGGCGCGGGGATTTGGTTGTCACTGAGCATGACCGCCCTGTTTGCAGCGTCCATGTTCACCCTGTTCACCTATGTTGCACCGCTGCTGGGCGATGTCACCGGCGTTTCACCTCGGGGGGTGACCTGGACTTTACTGCTGATTGGTCTGGGCCTGACCGTGGGTAATATCATCGGCGGCAAGCTGGCTGACAAACGCCTGGCGGCAACGCTCATTGGCGTCTTCATTGCGATGGCCGTCATGTCGACCGTTCTGACTTGGACCAGCGTCGCAGTCATCCCTACCGAGATCACCCTATTTCTTTGGGCGACCGCTTCATTCGCCGCCGTCCCGGCGTTGCAAGTGAATGTTGTGACCTTCGGCAAAGCCGCTCCCAATCTGGTCTCTACCCTGAACATCGGTGCCTTTAACCTCGGTAATGCACTGGGCGCCTGGGTGGGCGGCAGCGTCATCGCTCACGGCTTTGGCCTCACCCGCGTGCCGCTGGCTGCCGCGGCGCTGGCAGTACTGGCATTGCTGGTCACCCTGATTACTTTTCGCCAGGGCGGCAACGCCGAACTGGCCACCGCCACACACTAATCCTTGAGAGGGCTGCACATGACCACGATTTTCGATCCGATCAAGCTGGGCGATCTTGAACTGCCCAACCGCATTATCATGGCACCACTGACGCGCTGCCGAGCCGACGAAGGCCGAGTTCCAAACGCATTGATCGCCGAGTACTACGTTCAACGCGCCTCCGCAGGCTTGATCCTCAGCGAAGCCACTTCAGTGACGCCAATGGGTGTTGGTTATCCCGACACTCCCGGTATCTGGTCTGACGACCAAGTACGCGGCTGGAAAAACGTCACCCAAGCCGTGCATGCCGCCGGTGGGCGCATCTTTTTGCAGTTGTGGCACGTTGGACGGATTTCACATCCGATGTACCTGAATGGCGAAACGCCAGTTGCCCCAAGCGCCATCGCCGCCAAAGGCCACGTCAGCCTGGTGCGCCCAAAAGCTGACTTCCCCGTGCCACGCGCTCTGGAAACAGCCGAGATTGCCGACATCGTCGAGGCTTACCGCTCAGGCGCCGAAAACGCAAAAGCTGCGGGCTTTGATGGCGTAGAAATTCATGGCGCAAATGGCTACTTGCTCGATCAGTTCCTGCAAAGCAGCACCAACAAACGCACCGACCAATACGGCGGCTCGCTAGAAAATCGTGCGCGCTTGATGCTGGAAGTCACAGATGCTGCGATTGAGGTCTGGGGCGCAGGACGTGTGGGCGTGCACTTGTCGCCACGAGCCGACTTGCACGACATGGGCGATGACAACCTGGCTGAAACTTTTGGCTATGTGGCCAGCGAGCTGGGCAAACGCGGCATTGCCTTCATCTGCGCGCGTGAACACGAAGGCCCTGACAGCCTCGGTCCACAGCTCAAAGCGGCGTTTGGCGGCCCGTACATCATCAACGAAAGCTTTACCAAAGACAGCGCCAATGCCTGGCTCCAAGCGGGTAAAGCCGATGCAGTCGCCTTTGGTGTGCCCTTCATTGCCAACCCTGACTTACCTGCACGCCTGAAGGCCGATGCGCCGCTTAATGAAGCGCACCCTGAAACCTTCTATTCCAAAGGTGCTGTTGGGTTCATTGATTACCCGATGCTGTAAGCGCAGGCGACTCTGAAGCAGACTCATCTGCAACCCGCTTAACGTCACAACGCAAAACGCAAAACGCCCAAGGCAATGGCCTTGGGCGTTTTGCTTTTGATTCAAATAACAGTGTCAATCAGGTTAAGCACCAAGGCTGTGACTGTAGACACTGTTCTCGGATAAAAAAGGGGCGGTTTGACCCGCCCACATTTTTCCCTAATCCCTTTTGTTCCCTTTCATCATCCTGATGAATCGCTTCCTGCGATGTCCCTTAACGCTCTTCCTTGAACGCTGTATCAATCCGTCGATACAGTTGTGATATTAGAGGCTTAAAAAATTGCCGCAACAGGATCAGTTGCGCGTTTTAATTGCATATCAGATGCACAAAAAACAACAAAATTCTTATATATCAATAGCTTATAAAAATCATAAAGTAGGAAAAACCCACTCACAACCATCAAAACTCATTTTGCTTACGGAAAGAGTAAGCGAAGGCTTACAGCTACATTCACATAAAGCTAAATAAGGTACGTGACATTCCATTTCAAGCCGCCTTCTTCTTGGCTTAAGCCCCAAAAAAGGATCAGATTTGACGCCATGATCACAACAAACCGTAAGGTTTAAGTTTGTTGTGAGTAGATGCAGGTTTTAACGGGTAATAAAAAACCCCGAGAAAACGGGGCTTTTTATGAGTGAGCGATCACTTATTGAAACAGCGACTCGCTCGACAAGCCATTACGTTCAAGGATTTCTCGCAGACGCTTAAGCCCTTCGACCTGGATCTGTCGAACACGCTCACGTGTCAGACCGATTTCCAAGCCAACATCCTCAAGCGTGCTACTTTCATGGCCACGCAACCCAAAGCGGCGAATCACCACTTCACGCTGCTTGTCCGTCAACTCAGACAACCACTGGTCAATGCTTTGAGACAGGTCATCATCCTGAAGCAGCTCGCAAGGATCTGTCGGACGATCATCGGTCAGGGTATCCAGCAGTGTTTTGTCTGAATCAGGCCCTAAAGAAACATCCACCGATGACACCCGCTCATTGAGCCCAAGCATGCGCTTGACCTCTGCGACGGGTTTTTCAAGTAGATTGGCGATTTCTTCAGGAGAGGGTTCGTGATCGAGCTTTTGCGTGAGTTCACGGGCAGCTCGCAGGTAGACGTTGAGTTCTTTGACAACATGGATCGGTAAACGGATGGTTCGGGTTTGGTTCATGATCGCCCGTTCAATCGTTTGGCGAATCCACCAGGTGGCGTATGTCGAGAAGCGGAACCCGCGTTCGGGATCAAATTTCTCGACTGCCCGAATCAGTCCCAAGTTGCCCTCTTCAATCAGGTCGAGCAGCGATAACCCGCGATTGACGTAACGTCGGGCGATTTTCACCACCAAACGCAGGTTACTTTCAATCATGCGTTTACGCCCAGCCGGATCTCCACTCTGCGACAAGCGTGCAAAGTGAACTTCTTCTTCGGGAGAGAGTAACGGGGAAAACCCAATCTCATTGAGATACAGCTGCGTGGCATCAAGCGCCCGAGTGTAGTCAATGTACTTGTGCTGTTTTAAAGCAGATGAGGTTTTGGACTTGGTACGAACTTTAGGGGGTGAATCTTCTTCTGACATCAAGTCCATGACGATCTCGGAGTCCATAAGGAGCACCTCATCGTCGATGTCAAACCCCGGCGCTTCTTTGTTGAGAGCCATTTTATAGTCCTTTGGTGAGTTCGACCTCAAGCTCAAGCATCGCCTATCTCCTTGGCAATACTGGAGCCTGTTCCTTAACTACATCAGGAACAGGCTGGTAACCGATCAACGACGGGGAAGGAATTGCAGTGGATCTACAGGCTTACCTTGACGGCGAATTTCAAAGTGAAGTTTCACCCGGTCTGTACCAGTTGACCCCATTTCGGCAATTGTCTGTCCGACCTTGACCTGCTGCCCCTCCCGAACCAACAGCCTACGGTTATGTCCGTAAGCACTGACGTAGGTGTCGCTGTGTTTGATGATGATCAATTCGCCGTAGCCCCTTAATCCACTCCCGGCGTATACCACTGACCCGTCAGACGCAGCTAAAACAGGCTGTCCCAAATCACCGGCGATATCAATACCTTTATTCAAACTACCGTTTGAAGAAAATTTACCAATCAAAATGCCACTAGAAGGCCATCCCCAGCCCTTGGGAGCGGGGCCAGCAGGCAGCACTGGAGCAGCAACTGGCGCCTTCGTTGTGGTCACCGGACGCTTGGTTACAGTAGTTTTACTGCCCGATGAAGATGACGTCACGGTGGTGGTAGCAACCGCTGTTGGACGGGTGCCAGCACGCCCATCGAAGCGAATCGTTTGCCCAGGCACAATCGTAAACGGGGCACCAATATTGTTACGAGCTGCTAATGCCTTCCAGTCCCAGCCGTAGCGAAAAGCAATCGAGAACAACGTGTCGCCACGGCGCACAACATATTGGCCAGTGGTGACGGCCGGGCGCTGGGCCACGCCATTACGGTCGACAACACTCACGCCATTCTTGGGAGTGCTGGAGCACGCTGCCAACAAAGCCAGTGAGGCACTTAGAGCTAGACCGACCACCAGCCTCTGATAGCTTTTTAAACCCATACGCTGCGCAATGACTGTGAGACTCACCCGCCGCTCCCTTTGATGGTGGCTAAATTATTAGAACGCCAGAACCGGCCGTAAGTGGGCGCAAGTATAACTGGCTGCAAGGCTTTTACAGACTGCAAAGCCCAATCACAAGAAACTGTGTCAATCACCGGCAGGCAATGGGCAGAACATTGCCGATGGGCTGTATGACCGGAGCACAGCCCTATAATTCACACGCGGCTAACAAAGACTCAGGCCAAAGGCCCATTGAGCAAGGGCACAAAGCGCACATTGCCAATCACCCGACGCGCAAAGCCGTGCTCTTCGCGCACAATCAGCATCAGTTGCTGAACTTCGCCAGCCCCCACAGGGATCACCATGCGCCCACCGGGCGCCAGTTGATCAAGCAATGCCTGGGGCACATCAGTGGCTACTGCCGTAACGATAATGCCGTTGTAAGGCGCCAGCGCTGGCCAACCCTCCCAACCATCACCCCAACGGAACACCACATTGCGCAGATTCAGTTCGAGCAGCCGCTCTTTGGCTCGGTCCTGCAACACCTTGATCCGCTCAACCGAAAAAATGCGCTCTACCAACTGCGAAAGCACAGCGGTTTGATAACCCGAGCCTGTACCGATCTCCATCACTTTGTCCAACGGTCCATCTTCAAGCAGCAGCTCGCTCATGCGCGCCACCATGTAGGGCTGGGAAATCGTCTGGTTATTGCCAATCGGCAGCGCGGTGTCTTCGTAAGCGCGATGCGCCAATGCCTCGTCAACAAACAAGTGACGGGGCGTGCGACGAATGACCTCAAGCACGTTCTGGTTAACGATGCCCTCTTCACGCAGGCGCTGAATCAACCGCTCGCGGGTACGCTCAGAAGTCATGCCAATGCCTCGATGCATTAGGCCATCCTGTTCACGCGCCATCAGCCCAAACCCTCCAGCCAACCATCGAGACACTTGAAGGCGTCTGCGAAAGTGCGATCCAGTTGCAACGGCGTGATCGAAACATAGCCCTGCATAACGGCGTGAAAATCGGTTCCGGGCCCACCGTCTTCGGCATCACCCGCCGCAGCAATCCAGTAGCCGGCCTTACCACGAGGGTCGACCACCCGAACAGGCGCCGCAGCCCGGGCGCGATGCCCCAAACGGGTGAGCTGAATGCCGCGGATCTTCTCAAGGGGCAAGTTTGGGATGTTCACGTTAAGCACGGTGCGTGGCGGCAAGTTGAGTAACTCGTGCGCTGCAACCAGCTTTCGGGCGAAGTACGCCGCTGTTGGCAAATTGTCCAACTGACGTGATACCAGCGAAAACGCGAACGAAGGCCGCTCTAGAAAACGACCTTCAAGCGCCGCAGCAACAGTGCCCGAATACAACACGTCATCACCCAGATTGGCTCCCAAGTTAATCCCAGAAACCACCATGTCAGCCTGCTGCTCCAGCAAACCGTTAAGGCCTAAATGCACGCAGTCGGTCGGGGTGCCATTAACGCTGATAAAACCATTGGCCAAGGTATGCGGGTGCAGAGGACGATCCAGCGTCAACGAACTGCTCGCGCCACTTTTGTCTTGCTCAGGGGCAACTACCGCGCACTCGGCATAGTCGGCCAACGCGGCATAGAGCGCAGCCAGACCCGGAGCTGAAACCCCATCATCGTTTGAAATCAGAATACGCATAGGCTGTCCGTTTGACCCAACGGCACCAGATCAACAAGCTCGCGCACCAGAACAGTGGCAAAGCATCCGGCCGGTAGTACAAATTCCAGTTGCAGAATGTCAGGCTCCGGATAATGCCACGTCAACCGGCCAATGGGCAGCCGCAGAATGCGTCGCTCATGGCTCATGCCTGCGCGCACCAGCCAATCACGCAGATCAGCTTCGCGCTCAGCAATGGATTGTTCCAGTGCATGGGTCTCACCTGTGGTCGGCGACTCGCCTTCGCCCCACTGCGGGCCCGTCGGGTGAAGATCGAGAATCGCCAGGCGCGGATCGCTGCACTCAACCTCACCTGCCGGAAAAAAACTGCGGCTGTCGGTAAAGGCCAGCAAATCGCCAACCTGAGCACGCTGCCAACTGCCATCGGCAACCCGCGCGGCCAGCACTTGATTGAACAAGTAACTACGAGCCGTGGACAGTAAGCGCGAGCGCACATTGCGCTGTTCTGGCAAAGCTTTGCGCGCCGCATAATCACGGGCCTCACCCAAATTGCCGCCTTCCCAACCAAAGCGCTGAGTGCCGAAATAGTTCGGCACGCCCTGCTTGACGATCAGTTCCAGGCGCTGTTGCAAGGCGTCCTTGTCCCCTGCCAGTTGAGTCAGGCGCAAAGTAAAGCCGTTGGCCGCGTGAGCACCACGCTGCAATTTGCGTTTGTGGCGTGATGTTTTAAGAATTTTCAGCGTGTCGTTTTCAGCACTCGACAAATCAGGGTCAGCCTTGCCCGGCAACTGCACGCTAAACCACTGACGGGTCAGTGCCTGGCGGTCTTTCAGCCCTGCATAGCTGACCGTACGCAAAGGTACGCCCGCCGCTTTGGCGATACGTCGCGCCGCCTCTTCGGTGTTCAAGCCGCGTTTTTCGACCCACAACCATAAATGCTCACCATCCCCGGATAACGGAATATCGAGCACTTCGTCGACTTGAAAATCTTCAGCGCTCGCTTTGAGCACAGCAGTGCCCAACGCTTGGCCGTAAGCCCGTGGGCCGAGCAGATCCAATTCGTTCATGCGCGAACCAACAACGCAATGGAATGCACCGCGATGCCTTCTTCACGACCAACAAACCCGAGCTTTTCAGTCGTGGTGGCTTTTACGTTTACTTGATCCAATTCAACCTCAAGATCCGCCGCAATCAACGCGCGCATCGTTTCAATATGCGGCGCCATTTTTGGCGCCTGAGCAATGATGGTGTTGTCGACATTGCCGACTTTCCAGCCCTTGGCATGGATCAGCCCCACAACATGACGCAGCAAGACACGGCTATCCGCGCCTTTAAATGTCGGGTTTGTATCAGGAAAGTGTTTGCCGATATCGCCAAGGGCCGCTGCCCCCAGCAGTGCATCGCTGAGGGCGTGCAAAAGCACGTCGCCATCAGAGTGGGCCAACAGCCCGAATTTGTGGGAGATTCGCACGCCGCCCAGGGTTATAAAATCGCCTTCAGCAAAACAGTGCACATCATAGCCGTGGCCAATACGCATAAAAAAACGCCCCGATTAAGTCAGGGCGTGATTCTACCTACTTTGGCCAACATTAACCGCTTAGTGCGCTCGCGTGATGACGCAAGTGGTCATCAATAAAACTGGCGATAAAGAAATAGCTGTGGTCGTAGCCCGGCTGCAAACGCAAAGTCAGTGGGTGACCCGCTGTTTTTGCCGCTTGCTGCAAGGCTTCAGGCTTGAGTTGCACCGCCAGAAAATCATCCCGATCACCTTGATCTACCAGCAATGGCAACTTCTCGCGGGCCTCACTGATCAGCACGCAAGCGTCCCATTCGCGCCAACGTGAGCGCTCGTCACCCAAGTAGTTCGAGAAGGCTTTTTGCCCCCAAGGGCAATCCATCGGATTGCTGATTGGCGCAAACGCCGATACCGACTGGTAGCGACCCGGGTTACGCAACGCACACACCAGAGCCCCATGCCCGCCCATCGAGTGGCCGCTGATACCGCGCTTTTGTGACGCAGGGAAGTGCGCCTCGACTAATGACGGCAATTCCTGCACCACATAGTCGTGCATCCGATAATGCTGTGCCCAAGGTTGCTGAGTAGCGTTCAGATAAAAACCAGCACCCAAACCGAAATCCCAAGCGCCCTCAGGATCGTCCGGCACACCCTCGCCACGCGGGCTGGTGTCGGGCGCCACAATGATCAAACCCAACTCGGCGGCCATTTTCATCGCCCCGGCCTTGTGCATGAAGTTTTCATCGGTGCAGGTCAAACCCGACAACCAATACAAAACAGGCAGTTTAGCGCCCTGCTCTGCCTGCGGCGGCAAATACACGGCAAAAACCATGTCGCAGCCAAGCACCTCAGAGCGGTGCTTGTACCGCTTGTGCCAACCGCCAAAGCTTTTCTGGCAGGAAATGTTTTCCAATGTCATAGGAGAAACTCCCAACGGCAGGCCTCAGGCGATTGAGACCTGCCGCTGCTGGTTAGAAATGGATAACAGTGCGAATGCTTTTGCCTTCGTGCATCAGGTCGAAAGCTTTATTGATATCTTCCAGCCCCATCGTATGAGTGATGAAAGTATCCAGCGGGATCTCACCGTTTTGCGCCATGTCGACGTAACTTGGCAGCTCGCTGCGACCGCGCACACCGCCGAACGCCGAGCCGCGCCAGACGCGCCCGGTTACCAGTTGAAACGGCCGGGTGGAAATTTCCTGACCCGCGCCGGCTACGCCGATGATCACGGACTCGCCCCAACCTTTATGGCAGCACTCCAGGGCTGCACGCATCAACTGCACGTTACCAATGCACTCGAAAGAAAAATCAACGCCGCCATCGGTCATGTCGACAATCACGTCTTGAATCGGACGATCAAAGTCCTTCGGGTTAACGCAATCGGTTGCGCCCAACTGTTTGGCGATTTCAAACTTCGCCGGGTTGATGTCGATGGCAATAATGCGTGCGGCTTTGGCTTTGACCGCGCCAATCACCGCCGACAAACCAATGCCGCCCAGGCCAAAAATAGCCACGGTATCGCCCGGTTTAACCTTGGCCGTGTTGAGCACAGCACCAATACCCGTGGTGACGCCACAACCGAGCAGGCAAACCTTCTCCAGTGGCGCCTCTTTTTGAATCTTGGCGACCGAAATTTCAGGCAATACGGTGTACTCCGAGAAAGTCGAAGTGCCCATGTAGTGAAAAATTGGCTGACCTTTGTAAGAAAAGCGCGTGGTGCCATCAGGCATCAGGCCTTTGCCTTGGGTCGAACGAATGGCCTGACACAGGTTGGTCTTGCCAGACAGGCAGAACTTGCACTTGCCACACTCAGGTGTGTACAGCGGGATGACATGATCGCCCACAGCAACTGAAGTCACACCCTCACCAATCGCCTCAACGATCGCACCGCCTTCGTGGCCCAGAATCGATGGGAAAATGCCTTCCGGGTCAGCGCCCGACAAGGTGTAAGCATCGGTATGACAAACGCCCGACGCCACTACCCGCAACAAGACTTCACCCGCCTTGGGCATGGCAACATCTACTTCTACGATTTCCAGAGGCTTCTTGGCCTCAAAGGCTACGGCAGCACGTGACTTGATCATCAATCGTCTCCAGCAAAGTAAAAACAAGACACTGAGTGTAAATCAAGACCAACTGATTAATAATCCAACCGAAAGCAAAACATTATTGCCGCACAGGGACAATAAGCCGTGAGTGAAAACCGCTGGGAAGGTATCGATGAGTTCGTCGCCGTGGCCGAATGCAGCCAATTCACAGCGGCAGCAGAACGGCTGGGCGTATCTTCATCGCATATCAGCCGCCAAGTGGCCCGCCTTGAAGAACGCTTGCAAACCCGTTTGTTTTATCGCAGTACGCGGCGGGTCACGCTGACAGAAGCCGGGCAAACCTTTTTGCAACACTGCCAGCGCCTGCAAGACGGACGCGAAGAAGCGTTACGTGCCATCAGCGATCTGGCCAGCGAGCCCAAAGGCATGTTGCGCATGACCTGTGCCGTCGCCTATGGCGAACGCTTTATCGTGCCGCTGGTTACGCGCTTCATGGGGCTTTACCCCCAGCTTCGGGTCGACATTGAACTCAGTAATCGCCCGCTGGATTTGGTACACGAAAGCCTCGATCTGGCGATTCGGCTGGGTCGCTTACAAGATTCCAGGCTGATTGCCACCCGCCTTGCGCCAAGGCGCATGTATGTGTGCGCATCGCCATCGTACCTGGAACATTACGGACGTCCGCACAGCGTGTCGGAACTCAGCCGTCATAACTGTTTGATTGGCAGTTCGGACATCTGGCAATTGCAGCAGGATGGGAGAGAGTTTTCACAACGCGTGCAAGGCAACTGGCGTTGCAACAGCGGGCAAGCGGTATTGGATGCTGCCCTGCTAGGGGTTGGCTTGTGTCAGTTGCCTGATTATTACGTGCAGGGATATCTAAAGACTGGCGCGCTGGTGTCTTTACTTGAGGCCCACCAACCACCCAATACAGCCGTGTGGGCACTCTATCCGCAGCAACGGCACTTATCGCCCAAGGTCAGAAAACTGGTGGACTACCTGAAGGAAGGCTTAGCCAAGCGCGAGGAGTATTTGAATTGAAAATAACGAACTTTGTGGTCGCTAACGAGGGGCGAGGCTACGAAAAATATCGCAGGCGTTTCATTAACCAGGGCCGCAACCCAGCCCATCGCAGCGTCGTCAGCGATTGCAGGCATTCGAGTTTTTTCAGCGATTAACCCAGCGTAAACGCAACCACTCAAGGTCCTCTGGGCGAGTGACTTTGATATTGTCAGAACGCCCCTCAATCAGGCGTGGGGCTAGCCCGGCCCATTCCATCGCGGAAGACTCGTCAGTGATGTTCGCATCGGCCACCAAACTGTCCGCCAACGCTTGATGCAAGGCGCCCAAGCGGAACATTTGCGGGGTGTACGCTTGCCAAATCAAACTGCGATCAATCGTTTCGGCCACTCGGCCATGTTTATCCACCCGCTTAAGGGTGTCGCGAGCAGGCACCGCCAGCAAACCGCCAACAGGATCGTCTGCCAGCTCATTCAGCAGTTTGTCCAAGTCTTCACGCGACAGGTTCGGCCGCGCCGCGTCATGCACCAATACCCAATCGTCATCACTGGCGCCCTGAGCATGCAGGTGCAGTAACGCGTTAAGTACTGAGTCGGCGCGCTCGCGCCCACCATCAACCCGAGCAATGCGCGAGTCGCCCGCGCACTGCAACGTCGGCCAGAACGGATCATCAAATGCCAAGCTGACCACCAGCCCCTTAAGGCCCGGATGGTCGAGAAAACAGCCGAGGCTGTGTTCGAGAATACTGCGCCCGCCCAATTGCAAATACTGCTTGGGACGGTCTGCGGCCATGCGAGCACCAACGCCCGCGGCAGGAATCACAGCCCAGAAGGCCGGTGACGAATAACTCATTGGGCCAACTGATAGAGGGTTTCACCCTCTTTAATCATGCCCAGTTCATGGCGAGCGCGTTCTTCAACGGTCTCCATGCCTTTTTTCAGCTCAAGCACCTCCGCATCCAGCACGCGGTTGCGCTCCAGCAAAATTTCGTTCTCAGCATGCTGATCAGCAATTTGCTGATTCAGGTCGGTAACCTGCGCCAAACTGCCATTCCCCACCCACAGGCGATACTGTAGGCCAGCCAGCAGCAAGAGCAAGATGAGAAACAACCAATTGGGACTGCGCATCGAATATCAGGTATCCAGTGAAAAGACAGCCATGCCGACAAACCTACACAACGAATAGTACAAAGCCTGGAAGAACCAGGCCTGTACTGAATAAGCATCAGATTAGTGTTAAAAAGCCCAAGATAGCGAGCTTTCAAACACGATCTGCTGTCTTTTTACCACCCAGTGCTTAGCCGCGGAACTCGCTGCGACCGTTGTACTTGGCTTTTGCGCCCAGTTGCTCTTCGATACGCAGCAATTGGTTGTACTTGGAAACGCGGTCAGAACGGCACAGCGAGCCGGTCTTGATCTGACCAGCCGAAGTACCCACCGCCAAATCAGCAATGGTGGAGTCTTCGGTTTCGCCCGAGCGGTGCGAGATCACTGCCGTGTAACCAGCAGCTTTGGCCATTTGGATGGCTTCCAGCGTTTCGGTCAACGTACCGATCTGGTTGAACTTGATCAGGATCGAGTTGGCGATCTTTTTATCGATGCCTTCTTTCAGGATTTTGGTGTTGGTCACGAACAGGTCGTCGCCTACCAACTGAACGTTCTCGCCGATTTTGTCGGTCAGGATTTTCCAGCCATCCCAGTCAGACTCGTCCAGGCCGTCTTCGATGGAGATGATCGGGTAACGCTGAGTCAGCCCCTTGAGGTATTCAGCGAAACCTTCGGAGTTGAAGACTTGACCTTCACCCGACAGGTTGTACTTACCGTCTTCGTAGAACTCGCTCGCCGCGCAGTCCAGTGCCAAGGTCACGTCAGTGCCCAGCGTGTAACCGGCGTTGGCGATGGCTTCGGAGATCACTTTCAGTGCATCTTCGTTGGACGCCAGGTTCGGAGCGAAACCACCTTCGTCGCCCACGGCAGTGTTCAGGCCACGAGCCTTGAGAACCGCTTTGAGGTGATGGAAGATTTCCGTGCCCATGCGCAACGCGTCAGAGAAGGTCTTGGCGCCAACTGGCTGAACCATGAACTCTTGAATGTCGACGTTGTTATCAGCGTGCTCACCACCGTTGATGATGTTCATCATCGGAACTGGCATCGAGTAAACACCCGGTGTGCCGTTCAGGTTGGCGATGTGTGCGTACAGCGGCAGGTCCTGGTCTTGTGCCGCCGCCTTGGCAGCAGCCAAAGACACGGCCAGGATGGCGTTAGCACCCAGCGAACCTTTGTTTTCAGTACCGTCCAGCGCGATCATCGCGTGGTCCAGTGCCTTTTGATCAACCGGGTCTTTACCCAGCAGCAAATCACGAATAGGGCCATTAATGTTGGCAACGGCTTTCAGAACGCCCTTGCCCAAGTAACGGCTCTTGTCGCCATCACGCAGCTCCAATGCTTCACGGGAACCGGTGGAAGCACCGGACGGCGCGCAAGCGCTGCCGATGATGCCGTTGTCGAGAAGCACGTCCGCTTCCACAGTGGGATTGCCACGGGAGTCGAGAACTTCACGACCTTTGATGTCGACGATTTTTGCCATTGTTGTAAATACTCCAAAGTTGACGAAAACGACGCAGCTGAGGGAAATTTGGTCATCGTTGGCAAGGGTTAAATAACAGGCAGCCTTGCGAACGATAAGGCTCGGGCCCTGAGGCCCGAGAAATCGTGCGGTACTTTACCGGAGAAACGAGAGTTACGCGGTTTCTATTGTCGGAAAACTCTTAACCAACTCATCCAGCGACTTCAGCTGAGCCAGGAATGGCTCCAGCTTGTCCAGACGCAAGGCGCAAGGGCCATCGCATTTGGCGTTGTCCGGATCCGGGTGCGCTTCAAGGAACAGGCCCGCCAAGCCCTGACTGATACCGGCTTTGGCTAGATCTGTCACTTGAGCACGACGACCACCCGCAGAATCCGAGCGACCCCCTGGCATTTGCAGCGCATGGGTCACGTCGAAAAACACCGGGTATTCGAATTGCTTCATGATGCCGAAGCCCAGCATGTCGACCACAAGGTTGTTGTAGCCAAAGCTCGAACCACGCTCACAGAGGATCAACTGATCATTGCCCGCTTCTTCGCATTTGCTCAGGATGTGTTTCATTTCCTGAGGGGCTAGAAATTGGGCTTTTTTGATGTTGATCACAGCACCGGTCTTGGCCATAGCCACAACCAGATCAGTCTGACGCGACAAGAAAGCCGGCAATTGGATGATGTCGCAGACCTCGGCGACCACGGCCGCTTGCGCAGGCTCGTGGACGTCAGTAATCAGCGGCACACCAAAAGCAGCTTTGATGTCTTGAAAAATCCGCATGCCCTCTTCCAGGCCGGGGCCACGGTAAGAGCTGACAGATGAGCGATTGGCCTTGTCGAAACTGGCCTTGAATACGTAAGGGATACCGAGCTTTTCGGTAACGCGCACGTACTCTTCACACACCTTCATGGCCATATCACGGCTTTCCAGCACGTTCATGCCACCGAACAAGACCATTGGCTTGTCATTGGCAATTTCGATATTGCCTACGCGAATTATCTTTTGCGCCATGCTGTTTATGCCTTCTTCTCGTGTTGCGCCAGTGCCGCTTTAACGAAACCGGTGAACAGTGGGTGGCCATCACGTGGCGTGGAGGTGAACTCCGGGTGGAACTGGCAAGCCACGAACCAAGGATGATCCGGTGCTTCAACCACTTCTACCAAGGCGCCGTCGCCGGAACGACCAGTCACTTTCAAGCCCGCTTCGATCAACTGAGGCAGCAGGTTGTTGTTCACTTCATAGCGATGACGGTGACGCTCAACAATCACGTCCTTGGCATAGCAATCGTGAACCAGAGAGCCGGCTGCAAGCTGGCAATCCTGCGCACCCAGACGCATGGTGCCGCCCAGATCCGAGGTTTCGGTACGGGTTTCAACAGCGCCGGTCGCGTCTTCCCACTCGGTAATCAAGCCTACAACCGGGTGGCCGCTGCTGCGATCGAACTCAGTGGAGTTGGCGTCTTTCCAGCCCAGCACATTACGTGCGAACTCGATCACCGCCACCTGCATACCCAGGCAGATGCCCAAGTAAGGCACTTTGTTTTCTCGTGCATATTGAACGGCAGTGATTTTGCCTTCTACACCGCGCAGACCGAAGCCGCCCGGAACCAGGATGGCATCAACGCCTTCGAGCAGTTCAGTGCCCTTGTTCTCGATGTCTTCAGAGTCGATGTAGCGCAGGTTGACCTTGGTACGGTTGGAAATACCGGCGTGGCTCATCGCCTCAATCAGCGACTTGTACGCGTCCAGCAACTCCATGTACTTGCCGACCATCGCGATGGTGACTTCGTGCTCTGGATTGAGCTTGGCATCGACCACCTTGTCCCATTCGGACAGGTCAGCGCTGTTGCACTGCAAGCCAAAACGCTCTACAACGAAATCATCCAGACCCTGAGCGTGCAGCATGCCCGGGATCTTGTAGATGGTGTCGGCGTCTTCCAGAGAAATGACCGCACGCTCTTCAACGTTGGTGAACAGCGCGATTTTGCGACGCGAAGACACATCAACGTGGTGGTCTGAACGGCAGATCAGAACGTCTGGCTGCAGGCCGATGGAGCGCAATTCTTTAACCGAGTGTTGCGTTGGTTTGGTTTTCGTTTCGCCAGCAGTGGCGATGTACGGAACCAGAGTCAGGTGCATCAGCATGGCGCGCTTGGCGCCCACTTCGATGCGCAACTGACGGATAGCCTCGAGGAACGGTTGGGACTCAATGTCACCCACAGTACCGCCAATCTCTACCATCGCTACGTCAGCATCGCCGGCGCCCTTGATGATTCGACGTTTGATTTCGTCGGTGATGTGCGGAATCACCTGGATGGTTGCACCCAGGTAATCACCACGGCGCTCCTTGCGCAGGACGTGTTCGTAAACGCGGCCCGTGGTGAAGTTGTTGTTCTGGGTCATGGTCGTGCGGATAAACCGCTCGTAGTGACCCAAGTCCAGGTCGGTCTCGGCGCCGTCGTGAGTGACGAACACTTCACCGTGCTGGAACGGGCTCATGGTGCCCGGATCAACGTTGATGTAGGGGTCCAGCTTCAGCATGGTGACCTTAAGTCCCCGCGCCTCCAGGATGGCTGCCAATGAAGCCGAGGCAATGCCTTTCCCCAATGAAGAAACAACACCGCCCGTGACGAAGATGTAGCGCGTCATGAAAAACCCTAGAAGTCTGCGTTAAAGCGGTCAGAGCCGCCGGGGAAAGCGAAGGAAGGCCGAAGCCCCCAATCACCAGCATTAGTCACAGTGCACCTTTCGAAAAACTGCTGCGTTGAAACAGACCGATGGAAACCAACGGTTCGATACAAGCCACACATTTTTTTAAAATCGCCCAGCAAAGACTGCTTGGTAATCGGCAACATCTGCAATTCTGGTGAATCCACAGAAGTTGTATCAAGAAGGGAGCGTAGTCTACCGGAAAGCCCCATTTAGCTCAAACCTTGATCGCTCTAAGTTGGTAACCACTTTAATTGCCAGCGCCCACAAGGGCCGCAGTCCAATCCACTGAGGTTTGCCACCGCCAATAACTGCTCATTACGGTACACCAGCGGCAATCTGCCACGGGCAAACAGCGGAACACCCCGCTCATTGAGCAGGCGCTTCAAATCGCGATGACCCCGCTGGGCCAACGCCATTACTTCGCCACCTTGACGATAGCTCACTTGCAGCAGCCCCTCTGGAATATCACCGACAATACGCAACTGGCCGTTATCTGGCAGCGTCAAGGGTTGCGCAGGATCATCCCAAAGCAAAGGCGCGCTCGGCGTACGCAGCCAGTTACCCGACAACCACCAGATCCGACCGCCAGCCCGGCGCAGTTCGCCATCACTCAGACGCCACACTGGCTGTGCATCATTACGCGCATCGCGCAGAGCCTCCCAGCCCGCCCAATGCTCGGTATCCGGCAAGCGACCAAAATCCGCGAGCCAGTGGCGCAAGGCATTACGCTGGCGTGCAGGCGACAGGCCGACGACAGGCGCTAATTCAAGTGACGGCAACCCAAGCCATTCAAATTCGCTCACAGAGCTCGCGTGCTGTAGATCCTGCACTGCCAGCTCACTCAGCAAACTTTGTGCCTCAGCACAATGCGCCGCGCTGCGGGCCAAGATAGCTGCGGCTTGCGGCCAGCGCTGAGTCAGTTTGGGGAAGACCTCATGACGCAAATAATTACGCGAGAAGTCGGTCTGCGCGTTAGAAGGATCTTCAACCCAGCGCAATGCGTGAGCCTGTGCATAAGCCTCAAGCACGGCTCTAGACACATCCAACAACGGTCGGCACAAATGCCCAAGCCCTAGGCGACGCTGTTGCGGCATCGCCGCTAACCCACTGACACCCGCCCCCCGCAACAGGCGAAACAACAGGGTTTCAGCCTGATCGTCACGATGCTGGCCGGTGAGCAATACTTCTTGCTCACCAGTAATCGACACGAAGGCCTGATAACGCGCATCACGCGCAGCACGCTCAAGACTCGCGCCCGGCTGCACCTGCACATGAACAACCTGCAACGGCACACTCAACCCATCACACAGCGCCTGACAATGAGCCGGCCATGCGTCAGCGGCCACCTGTAGACCATGATGCACATGGACAGCGGTCAACGTGGGGAGCGAATGGGTATTACGAAGCTGTACCAAAAGATGCAGCAGGACCGTTGAGTCCAGGCCGCCAGAGAGTCCGACGTGCCAAGCCTTGGCGTTGCGCCAGGGTTTTAAAGCCTCAAGAAGCAGGGTTGAGAGATTGGACATCACACAGTCCTGTGAATGAACCCCCGTGGGAGTTGCGAAGGCTACGATCTTTTGATTCTTGGATTAAAAAGATCGCAGCCTTCGCCAGCTCCTACGAGGTTATTAGCCAGCGATCAGAGGCCGTAGCTCATCAAGCGGTCATAACGACGCTTGAGCAACGCTTCGTGATCCAGCTTTTTCAACACGTCCAACTGCGAAATTAGCTCAGCGCGGATGGTGGCAGACGCTGCAACCGGGTCACGGTGTGCGCCACCCAATGGCTCGCCAATCACCTTATCGACAATGCCCAAGCCTTTCAGGCGATCAGCGGTGATGCCCATCGCTTCAGCAGCATCCGGCGCCTTTTCAGCTGTTTTCCACAGAATCGAAGCGCAGCCTTCTGGAGAGATCACGGCATAAGTCGAGTACTGAAGCATGTTCAACTGGTCGCACACACCGATCGCCAATGCGCCGCCCGAACCGCCCTCACCGATAACGGTGGAAATAATCGGTGTTTTCAGGCGCGACATCACTCGCAGGTTCCAGGCAATCGCTTCGCTCTGGTTACGCTCTTCTGCGTCAATACCAGGGTAGGCACCCGGCGTGTCGATGAATGTCAGGATCGGCATTTTGAAACGCTCAGCCATTTCCATCAAACGGCAGGCTTTGCGATAACCCTCAGGGCGCGGCATACCGAAGTTGCGGCGCACCTTTTCACGGACTTCACGGCCCTTCTGATGACCAATCACCATGACTGGCTGATCGTCCAGACGGGCAATGCCACCCACAATCGCAGCATCGTCTGAGAAGTGGCGGTCGCCGTGCAGCTCATCGAACTCAGTGAAGATGTGATCGATGTAATCCAGTGTGTAAGGACGGCGCGGGTGACGGGCCAGACGAGCAATCTGCCAGCTGGTCAGCTTGCCGAAAATATCTTCAGTCAGCGTTTTGCTTTTGTCTTGCAGACGAGAGATTTCATCGCCGATGTTCAGCGAATTGTCATTACCAACCAAACGCAGCTCTTCGATTTTGGCTTGCAGGTCAGCAATCGGCTGTTCGAAATCAAGAAAATTCGGGTTCATAAGCATCCGTCTTGGGTCGGCGGCAAAGCATGCCAGTGGGGGTAAAGCCCAGCATTTGCTGGCGATAACAACCCAACTGGGGCAGCCGGTTGATCTGTATCGCGCCTACCTTAAGGGACAGGCGCTCTCAGGTCGAGATTAAAAATTCAGGTCGAGATCAGGGCGCGTTAATCGCCCCTGACCGTCAACGGTATTGGAGGAAGACGTTGTCTCGCCCAAACTGGTCACGCAAGGCTTGAATCAAGCTGTCTGCCGGGTCGATCTTCCAGGTGTCACCAAACTGCAACATGGCCTTGGCGTCCAAGCCGGTGTACTCCATCGTCACCGGGCACGCACCCCGATGTTTTTTCAATAACTCGCCCAAACTGCGCAGTTGATCGCCTTTAAGCTCGGCATGACTCACTTTAAGCCGCAGGCTTTCAGCCAAGCTGGTACGAGCGTCTTCCATGCTCATGACGCGCTTGACTCGCAAACGTAAACCGCCCGAAAAGTCGTCATTGCTGACTTCACCTTCAACCACCACCATTGCATCGGTCTGCAACAGCGATTGCGCCGAATGGAACGCCTCGGCAAACAGCGACGCCTCGATTCTGGCTGAACGGTCGTCGAGGGTGATAAAGCCCATTTTGTCGCCTTTTTTATTCTTCATCACACGCAGCGCGATGATCATACCGGCAACCGTCTGGGTGTCTCGGGCAGGCTTGAGGTCAATGATGCGCTGACGAGCGAAACGGCGAATCTCACCTTCGTATTCATCAATCGGGTGGCCTGTCAGGTACAGCCCAAGAGTGTCTTTCTCGCCTTTAAGACGCTCTTTTAACGTCAGCTCTTTTGCCTTGCGATGACTGGCGTAAACATCCGCATCTTCCTCGACAAACAGGCCACCAAACAAGTCGGCATGCCCGCTGTCGTGGGTTCGGGCGGTTTGTTCTGCGGCTTTGATTGCTTCTTCCATAGCCGCCAGCAGCACTGCGCGGTTCTTGTCGATGCTGGCTTGCCAAGCTTTAGGCTCGTCATGGAAAAACGGCCCCAGTCGGTCAAGCGCACCGCTGCGAATCAGGCCATCCAGCGTGCGTTTGTTGATGCGCTTAAGGTCAACCCGGGCACAAAAATCGAACAAGTCTGTGAAAGGGCCGTGCTGTCGGGCTTCGGTGATGGCTTCTACTGGCCCCTCACCTACCCCTTTGATGGCCCCCAACCCGTAAATAATTCGGCCTTCGTCGTTAACCGTGAACTTAAACTCCGAGGCATTCACATCCGGTGCGTCGAGACGCAGCTTCATGGTGCGAATTTCTTCGATCAGGATCACGACTTTGTCGGTGTTGTGCATATCCGCCGACAATACCGCAGCCATGAAAGGAGCCGGGTAATGGGTCTTCAGCCATGCGGTCTGATAGGACACCAGACCGTAAGCCGCCGAGTGGGATTTGTTAAAACCGTAACCGGCGAATTTTTCTACCAGATCGAAAATGTTACCCGCGAGGTCGCCATCAATATTGTTGTTGGCACAACCTTCGATAAAGCCACCGCGCTGCTTGGCCATTTCTTCGGGCTTTTTCTTACCCATAGCTCGACGCAGCATGTCGGCGCCGCCAAGGGTATATCCGGCCATGACCTGAGCAATCTGCATCACCTGTTCTTGATACAGAATGATGCCGTAGGTCGGCGCCAATACAGGCTTAAGGCCTTCGTACTGATAGTCCGAGTGCGGGTATGCCAGTTCAGCTCGACCGTGCTTACGGTTGATAAAGTCATCAACCATGCCTGACTGCAACGGCCCCGGACGAAACAGGGCCACCAGTGCGATCAAGTCTTCCAGACAGTCGGGCTTGAGCTTTTTGATCAGCTCTTTCATGCCGCGCGACTCAAGCTGGAACACCGCAGTGGTCTCAGCCTTTTGCAGCAGCTGGTACGTCGGCTTGTCGTCCAGCGGGATAAAGGCGATATCCAACGGGGGTTCATCGACCTTGGCGCGATCGCGGTTGATGGTTTTCAGCGCCCAGTCGATAACGGTCAGGGTTCGTAGACCCAAGAAGTCAAACTTCACCAAACCGGCAGACTCAACGTCATCCTTGTCGAACTGGGTGACCAGGCCACCACCCTCTTCATCGCAATAAATTGGCGAGAAGTCGGTGAGCTTAGTCGGCGCGATCACAACACCACCGGCGTGCTTACCGACGTTACGCACCACGCCTTCAAGCTTGCGCGCCATTTCCCAAATTTCAGCAGCCTCTTCATCGACCTTGATGAAGTCGCGCAAGATTTCTTCTTGCTCGTAGGCTTTTTCGAGGGTCATGCCCACTTCGAACGGGATCATCTTCGACAGGCGGTCCGCCAAACCGTAAGACTTGCCCTGCACCCGCGCAACGTCACGAATAACCGCCTTGGCAGCCATCGAACCGAAGGTAATGATCTGACTTACCGCGTTACGGCCATACTTTTCAGCAACGTACTCAATAACCCGGTCACGACCATCCATGCAGAAGTCGACGTCGAAGTCGGGCATCGATACCCGTTCCGGGTTAAGGAATCGTTCGAACAGCAAGTCGTATTCAAGTGGGTCAAGGTCAGTAATTTTCTGCACATAAGCCACCAACGACCCCGCACCCGACCCTCGACCCGGCCCCACAGGCACGCCGTTACTTTTAGCCCACTGGATAAAGTCCATTACGATCAGGAAGTAACCAGGAAAACCCATCTGGATGATGATATCCAGCTCGAAATTCAGCCGATCGACATACACCTGACGCTTGGCGTCGTAATCTTCGGTGGTGTCTTTGGGCAGCAGAACGTCGAGACGCTCTTCCAGACCATCAAACGACACTTTGCGAAAATACTCATCGATGGTCATGCCATCGGGAATCGGGAAGTTGGGCAAAAAGTGAGTGCCCAGCTTTACTTCGATGTTGCAACGTTTGGCAATTTCTACCGAGTTTTCCAGCGCCTCAGGCAAGTCACTGAACAGCTCGGCCATTTCTTCAGCGCTTTTTAGGTACTGCTGATCGCTGTAGTTTTTTGAGCGACGCGGATCATCAAGCGCCCTGCCCTCACCAATACAAACACGGGTTTCGTGAGCTTCGAAGTCTTCTTGCTTGAGGAAACGCACATCGTTGGTTGCGACCAACGGGGCTCCGACTTTTTCAGCCAGCGCCACAGCCGCGTGCAAGTGTTCTTCATCATTAGGGCGCTTGGTGCGCTGAACTTCCAGATAAAACCGATCCGGAAAAACCGTCATCCACTCGCGGGCCAGCACCTCGGCCTCTTCATGGTTGCCACTGATCAGCGCAACGCCGATTTCACCCTCTTTGGCTGACGAGAGCATGATCAAGCCTTCAGCGGCTTCAGCGACCCACTCACGCTCAATGATCACCTGACCATTACGCTGACCCTCAATAAAGCCACGGGAGATAAGTTCAGTGAGATTGCGGTAACCCACGCCGTTCATCGCCAGCAAGCTGAGGCGGCTCACCGGGTTGTCAGCATCCTTGTTCGACAGCCACAGGTCAGCACCACAAATCGGCTTGATCCCGCCGCCCATGGCCGCTTTATAAAATTTGACCAGAGAGCACATATTGTTCTGATCAGTTACCGCTACGGCAGGCATATTCATGCCGGCCAGGGTTTTGATCAGCGGTTTGATCCGCACCAGGCCATCGACCAGGGAATATTCAGTGTGCAGGCGCAGGTGAACGAATGAAGCCGGCATGGTGATCCTGTCTATAAGCTTTGAGAAACAACAAGGCCCGGATTGTACCGGGCCTTGGCAAAAACATCAGCCTTGCGGCTAAACCTCAGTGAGGCCTTCAAGGGCCTCATACGCACGACGCACCGGGCCAAACGAACGACGATGAATCGGTGTCGGGCCCAAACGCTCAAGCGCTTCAAGGTGTACCGCTGTCGGGTATCCCTTATGACCACCGATGCCGTAACCGGGGTATTGGAGTTCAAACGCAGCCATTTCTCGGTCACGACTGACTTTGGCCAGGATCGAGGCTGCCGCAATCGCCGGCACCTTGCTATCACCCTTAACCACGGCTTCAGCGGGCATTGCCAGCTTGGGGCATCGATTGCCATCAATCAGTGCCAATTTGGGCGTGATGCTCAGCCCTTCAACCGCCCGCTGCATGGCCAACATGGTGGCATGCAAAATGTTCAGCTCGTCGATCTCTTCGACTTCAGCCCGCGCGATACACCAACTTAAGGCTTTTTCACAGATCTCGTCATAGAGCTTTTCACGGCGCGCCTCAGTGAGCTTTTTTGAATCGTTAAGCCCTGCGATGGGACGCGCCGGGTCAAGAATCACAGCTGCCGTCACGACCGCGCCGCACAACGGGCCACGACCCACTTCGTCAACACCGGCCACGAGATCGTCGGCCTGATCGACCAAGTTGAAGTCCAATCCGATTTGCATGGTTACTTTACTCATTTGGATTGTGCAATCAGGCCCAGCACAGCTTTGGCGGCTTGATTGGAGGCGTCTAGACGCAATGTACGGTGAATCTCGTCAAAGCCACGAGTTTGCTCTTCGCCACCGTCAAGCAAGGGCAATAGGGTTTTAGCCAACGCCTGCGGGGTTGCCGCGTCCTGCAACAGCTCGGGCACCAACATCCGCTGGGCTAGCAAATTGGGCAATGACACGTAAGGGCTTTTAACCAAACGCTTGAGAATCCAGAACGTCAAACGAGCAAGGCGATAAGCCACCACCATTGGACGCTTGTATAACAGCGCCTCAAGGGTCGCAGTGCCCGATGCAATTAACACAGCATCACAGGCTGCTAAAGCCAGATGCGAGCGCCCGTCGAGAAGCGTGAGCGGTAAATCCCGCCCCTCCATCAACTGCTCGATTTGCTCACGCCGTGCGGCATTAGCACACGGCAGTACAAAGCGTACATCAGGCCGCGCCTCACGAATGAGCTGCGCCGCATCAAGGAACAATCCACCCAACTTACCCACTTCCCCGCCACGACTACCCGGCATCAAAGCGACCAACGGCCCATCAGGCAAGCCCAATTCGGCGCGTGCACCCACTTTGTCAGCTTCAAGAGGAATGGTGTCTGCCAGAGAATGCCCAACAAAGCGCACGGGCACGCCGTGTTCTTCATAGAATTTGGCTTCAAAAGGCAGCAACGTAAGCATCAAATCGCAGCCTTCGCGGATTTTCAGCACGCGTTTCTGGCGCCAAGCCCATACCGAAGGGCTGACGTAATGCACGGTCTTGATACCCGCACGACGCAATTGAAGTTCAATATTGAGCGTGAAGTCCGGTGCATCGATGCCGATAAACACGTCTGGCTTTTCAGCGATGAGCGTCTGCACCAGCGCTTTGCGGCGCTTAAGCAGCTCACGCAAGCGGCCCAAGACTTCAACCAGCCCCATCACCGACAAGCGCTCCATCGGGAAGTAAGAGCGCATGCCCTCGGCTTCCATCAGTGGGCCGCCTACACCGATAAATTCGATATCTGGGTGCTGAACTTTAAGTGCCCGCATTAGCCCAGAGCCCAAAATGTCACCGGAGGCTTCACCTGCCACCAGCGCAACTCGCAACTTGGCCATGATTAGCGCGTAATGCCGCGAGTAGAAGAGCGAATGGATTCGACAAACAGCGCAACTTCAGGGAATTGAGCAGCAGGCTCTGCCAACTCGGCAAGTGCCTGTTCAACCGTCAAACCTTGGCGATACACCACTTTGTAAGCACGACGAAGGGCATGAATGGCATCGTCGCTGAAACCTCGACGGCGCATGCCTTCAAAGTTCATGCTGCGCGCTTGGGCCGGGCTGCCAAACACTGTGACAAACGCTGGCACGTCTTTACCAATCGCAGTCCCCATGCCCGAAAAGCTGTGGGCACCGATATGGCAGAACTGGTGCACCAGAGTGAAACCGGAAAGAATCGCCCAGTCACCCATGTGTACGTGGCCCGCCAGTGCTGCGTTGTTAACCAAAATGCAATGGTTACCAATCACGCTGTCGTGCCCGATGTGTGCATAGGCCATGATCAAGTTGTGATCGCCCAACGTGGTTTCAGCACGATCCTGGATAGTGCCGCGATGAATGGTGACCCCCTCACGAATAACGTTGTGGTCACCAATAACCAAACGAGTTTCTTCGCCTTTGTACTTGAGATCAGGCGTGTCCTCGCCCACCGAAGAAAACTGGTAGATGCGATTGTGCTTACCGATCTTGGTTGGGCCCTTGAGAATCACATGCGGCCCAATCACTGTCCCCTCGCCGATTTCCACACCTGCGCCGATGATCGACCAAGGGCCGACCTCAACGTCGTCGGCCAAAATGGCCGTCGGATCGATGATTGCGCGAGGGTCAATCAAACTCATAGTTTGCGTTCCGCACAGATAATTTCAGCCGAGCACACCGGCTTGCCATCAACCGATGCCTGGCATTCGAACTTCCAGATCGATCGCTTGCAGCTCAAGAACTTGGCTTCAAGAATCAACTGATCGCCCGGCAATACAGGCTGACGGAAGCGCAGCTTGTCGGAGCCTACGAAGTAATACAGTGTGCCGTCAGCAGGCTTCACGTCCAACATTTTGAAACCCAGAATGCCAGCAGCCTGGGCCATTGCTTCAATAATCAATACGCCCGGCATGATTGGGTGCGCAGGGAAGTGACCATTAAAAAACGGTTCATTGATGCTGACATTCTTGTAGGCACGAATGCGTTTGTTCTCGACATCCAGATCCACCACTCGATCCACCAGCAGGAACGGGTAACGGTGAGGCAGATATTCGCGAATCTCGTTGATGTCCATCATTTCGTGGGGAAGCCTGTAATAAAGATTGGGCGCGCGCGAGTAAGGCGCGCTCCTCTAGCAAATCAAGGAAGCAAACCAGTGGTTATGCACGCTTGATATGGAAATTGTATTAACCCTCTGAAGAAGCCTTACCGCTTGGGGTCACTTCCCCAACGCGCTTTTCCAGATGTTTAAGTCGTCTGGCGATATCGTCCAACTGACGAATGCGTGCTGCACTTTTGCGCCACTCGGCTGCTGGCTGCATCGCAGTACCAGAAGAATAGGCACCTGGCTCGGTAATCGAATGGGTCACCATCGTCATTCCGGTCAAGAACACGTTGTCGCACACTTCTATGTGACCAACCAAACCCACGCCACCGGCCAACATGCAATGTTTGCCGATTTTAGTGCTGCCAGAAATCCCGACACAGGCAGCCATCGCCGTATGGTCGCCAATCTGAACGTTGTGAGCGATTTGGATCTGGTTATCCAGCTTGACGCCATTACCTATCAGCGTATCGGCCAAAGCGCCACGATCAACAGCCGTGTTAACGCCAATTTCGACATCATCACCAATGGTGACACCGCCAATTTGGGCGATTTTTTGCCAGACACCTTTTTCGTTGGCAAAGCCGAAGCCTTCGCCTCCCAACACGGCGCCCGACTGGATCACGACACGCTTACCGATGTGCACATCGTGATAGAGCGTTACGCGAGGAGCTAGCCAACCGTCCTCACCAATTGAGCAGCGAGCACCGATAAAGCAGTGCGGGCCGATCGTCACGCCTGCCGCAATTCGTGCACCGCTTTCGATGACAGCAAACGCACCAATACTGGCCATAGGATCAACCACGGCATCTGCCGCAATGACGGATGACGGATGAATGCCGGGCGTCGCTTTAGGCTTGGGGTCGAACAGATGGGAAATTCGGGCATAAGCCAAATAGGGATCAGGCACAACCAGCGCATCCCCACCGTAACCCTCAGCATCGACAGGCTTGAGCAATACGGCCCCAGCGTGGCAATCCACAAGGTATTTTCGGTATTGGGGGTTAGCCAGAAAGCTCAACTGAGCTGGGCCGGCCTCTTGTAAAGTGGCCAGCCCAGTTATTTCCTTCTCCGCAGAGCCACGCAAGGTGGCTCCGAGGAACTCGGCCAAGCGGCCGAGTTTTATAGTCACAGTCATAATTACTTCAGCTGATTCATGCGCTCGATAACTTGGCGAGTGATGTCGTACTGAGGTTTGACATCAATCACAGCACCACGCTCGAACACCAGATCAAAGGCGCCTTTTTTGATGACTTCTTCAACAGCGCTGTCCAGTTTTGGCTTCAGCTGTTTAAGCATTTCACGGTCAGCAACGGCTTTGGCTTCGTTCAGTTCCTTGGACTGGAACTGGAAGTCACGTGCCTTTTGCTTGAACTCAAGCTCAAGACGTTCACGCTCGCCTTGCTGCATTTTGTCGCCGCCTTTTACCAGACGGTCCTGAATACCTTTGGCGCTGCTTTCCAAGCTTTTGAGCTTGGTCAGTTGTGGGCCGAATTTTTTCTCGGCATCTACTGCGTAACGCTTGGCAGCGTCAGACTC
Organism: Pseudomonas sp. E315; assembly: GCF_055406205.1. Classification (NCBI taxonomy): domain Bacteria; kingdom Pseudomonadati; phylum Pseudomonadota; class Gammaproteobacteria; order Pseudomonadales; family Pseudomonadaceae; genus Pseudomonas; species Pseudomonas sp. E315. The sequence goes on from NZ_JBUZPJ010000011.1 coordinate 144,263, forward strand.
CAGCAGTGCCATTTGATAGTTCAGCACAGCAATTTTCATCTCGGCGAAAGCCGGGGTGGCGACCAAAACTGTTGCCAGGAGAACCAATTGAGTCAACTTACGCACGATGCACTCCTACAAAATCCGTTGTCGTTATCTAAAGTCAGGCTTTTAGAAAGTCTGGCCGAGGGAGAATTGGAACACCTGAGTATCTGCGTCATCCGGTTTCTTGATCGGCATGGCCAAGCTGAAGCTCAGCGGGCCAAGCGCAGTCACCCAAGTCACGCCCATACCAACAGAACTGGCCATGTTGCTAAAGCTGATGTCGCAATCCTTGGTGGTCGACTTGCAGTTGGTGTCAAACACGTTACCCACATCCCAGAACACAGAGGTGCGCAGGGAGCGTTGATCTTTCACGAACGGCATCGGGAACAACACTTCAACACCACCCTGGATCAGCACGTTACCACCGAAGGGTAGCGGATCTTGGTCAGGGTCGTTCTTGTTTGGCGTGCTGCGCGGACCAAGTGCACTGTCTTTAAAACCACGTACCGAGTTGAAACCACCCGCGTAATAGTTCTCGTAGAACGGCAAGCCCGAGGTCGAACCGTAACTGTCACCATAACCAAGCTCTGTGTGCAGACGCATGGTGTAGGTATCGGTCAACGGCTGGAACATCTGAGCACGGTAGTCCAATTTGTAGAATTGCAGGTCGCTGCCCGGAATCGTGGTTTCAAGCACCAGACTCTGCGAGCTGCCACGCGTTGGCAGTACACCTTTGTTGAGCGTCGACTCAGACCAGCCTGCCGATGCCTTGAAGTTAAGGTATTTGTCGCCTTCTTTGTTCACGAAATCGTAGATTTCATCAACGGTGTAAGTACCGGTACTGATTTCATCCTGCTGCACGCTCAGACCATAGGTCAGTCGCGAAGTATCGCTGATTGGGTAGCCCATGGTGATACCTGCACCCAGGCTATCAACCGCATAGTTTGCTACGTCAACGTCGAGATCTTTGTAGTCAGTGGTGCGGTAAAACGCGTTGTAACCCAGGCTCACACCATCAGCAGTCCAGTACGGATCGACATAGCTGAAGTTGTAGCGGCTTTGATATTCACTACGCGTCAGGCCAATGCTGACCTTGTTACCTGTACCCAGGAAGTTGTTCTGTGTGATCGAGCCACCCAGGATCAAACCGGCGCTTTGAGCAAAACCAACGCTGGCAGTAATCGAACCAGACGCTTGCTCTTCAACGGAGTAGTTAACGTCAACCAGATCGTCGGTGCCCGGCACCGCAGGGGTTTCAACGTTAACTTCTTTGAAGAAGCCCAGACGCTCAAGGCGAACCTTGGACTGATCGATCAGGTAAGTCGAAGCCCAGCCACCTTCCATCTGACGCATTTCACGACGCAGCACTTCGTCTTCCGACTTGGTGTTACCCCGGTAGTTAATGCGGTTAACGTAGGCGCGCTTGCCTGGATCAACCACGAAGGTGATCGCAACAGTGTGGTCTTCAGCGTTTGGCTGTGGCACGCCATTGACGTTAGCAAAGGTGTAGCCTTCGTTACCCAAACGACGCGTGATCAGTTCTGAGGTGGTGGTCATCAGCTTGCGCGAGAACACTTGGCCTGGCTGAACCAACAGCAGCGACTTGATTTGATCTTCAGGGACTTTCAGGTCACCTGTCAGCTTCACTTCGCCAACGTTGAATTTTTCGCCTTCATTGATGTTGACGGTGATGTAGACGTTTTTCTTGTCTGGGGTGATCGATACCTGAGTCGAAGCGATATCCATATTGATATAACCGCGATCAAGGTAGTAAGAGCGCAGACGCTCCAGGTCACCCGACAGCTTTTCACGCGCATACTTGTCGTCGTTCTTGAAGAACGACAACCAGTTTGTGGTTTTAAGCTCGAATAGATCAGTCAGTTCATCTTCCGGGAAGACCGAGTTACCCACCACGTTGATGTGCTGGATAGCCGCAACAGTGCCTTCGTTGATGTTGACCTTCAGCGCTACGCGGTTGCGTGGTTCAGGTACAACTTCAGTGTCGACTGTTGCCGAGTAACGGCCCTGTGCAACGTATTGACGCTGCAGCTCGTTACGAACCCCTTCAAGGGTCGCACGCTGGAAGATTTCGCCTTCAGCCAAACCTGACTGTTTTAGACCCTTCATCAGGTCATCAGTAGAAATAGCCTTGTTACCGTCGATAGTGATACTGGCGACGGAAGGACGTTCGACTACCGTAATGACAAGCACATTGCCATCACGACCCAGTTGGATATCCTGAAAGAAACCGGTTTTGAACAACGCACGAGTGGATTCCACCAAACGGCGGTCATCCGCTACCTCACCCACGTTCAGCGGCAACGCGCCAAACACGCTACCGGCGGAAACCCGCTGGAGCCCGTTGACACGAATATCAGAGATAGTGAAGGACTCGGCGTGAACTTCGGCGATCATCAGTACGGTGAGAACCGCAGTTAGCAGCAGACGTTTCATGAAGTCCTTTCTTATTCCAACTGGCAATAAACAAACTGCCGCAAAATGCGGCAGATTCGCAATTCAGCGAAGCGTTTACAGACGACCCAGATCGTTGACCAGGGCAAGTAACATCACCCCAACCACCAAACTGATGCCGATCTGCATTCCCCAACCCTGCACCCGATCCGACAAGGGGCGACCACGCGCCCACTCGATCAGATAAAACAACAAATGCCCCCCATCCAGTACAGGGATGGGCAACAAGTTCAGAACGCCAAGGCTAATACTCAGATAAGCCAAGAAATTCAGGAAATCCGCGACACCCGACTGGGCAGAAGCGCCCGCCACTTTAGCAATGGTTATCGGTCCACTCAAGTTTTTTACCGAGAGCTCACCGAACAACATTTTCTTAAGTGAATCGAGCGTCAATACGCTCATGGTCCAAGTGCGCTTTGCCCCCTCACCAATAGCAGCAAGCGGGCCATAACTGACCTCGCGAATCATCTCGGGTGGCCAGTCCACACCCTTCACACCAGCCCCTAAATAACCGGTTGCAGCCTTGCCTTCACCTCGAGCAGCGAGCGTCACAGGAATATCAATAACAGCACCGTCACGCTCTACCTGCAGTACGACCCGCGCTTCGGGACGTACACGAACCCAATCCACCACTTGCTGCCAATCTTTGATCGGCTGCTCATTCATGGCCAGTAACTTATCGCCACTTTTAAGCCCCGCAGCCTGAGCAGGGCCTTTTGGGTCAAACTCGGCCAAAATCGCTGGCAACTCAGGGCGCCAAGGACGAATACCTAGCGAGCTGATGGGATCAGGTTCGTTTGCACCCTTGAGCCAGTCATGCAAGACCACTTGATGCGAAGTCTCGGCAGTAGAGCCTGGCTCGCGCACCGACACCTCAATAGCGCCACTTTCGCCCAAGCGGCGAACCAGCTGCAGATTGACATTACCCCAGCCTGTGGTGGGCTCTGCGTCAATCGAGACTATTTCCTGCCCCGCCATTAAGCCTGCCTGCGCAGCCAAACTCCCACTTTCAACCGCCCCAATGACTGGGCGCACTTGTTGGCTGCCCATCATTGCCAACACCCAGAAAAACACCATCGCTAACATAAAGTTTGCGATAGGGCCTGCCGCAACGATGGCAATACGCTGCCCCACGGTTTTGCGATTGAACGACTGTCCAAGCTGGTCAGCTGGGACTTCACCTTCACGCTCATCAAGCATTTTTACGTAGCCGCCCAATGGGATGGCTGCGATTACAAACTCTGTGCCCTGCCGATCATGCCAGCGCAACAAGGGCGTACCGAAGCCCACGGAAAAACGCAGAACCTTGACGCCACAACGGCGCGCCACCCAAAAGTGACCGAATTCATGAAAAGTGACCAACACCCCCAACGCGATCAGGGTGCCAACAATCATATAGAGCGCACTCATCTACTTTCTCCGCGATCCTGTCCGGTTTCGGCAAGTACCACTTATAACCCGTTGCGGCTCAACCACCGCTCTGTCAACGTGCGGGCTTTGGCATCAGCGGCAAATACCGCCTCCAGCTCATCCACCACAACAACGGGCTCACTGTTCAATACATCTTCAATGATGCGGGCAATCTGCGGATAGCGGATACGCCCATCAAGGAAGGCTGCGACTGCAACCTCATTGGCCGCATTCAACATGGCTGGTGCACTGTTGCCTGCTGCAGCGGCCTCACGCGCCAAACGCAAGCACGGGAAACGCTGCTCATCAGGCCGCTGAAAGTCCAGACGTGCAACCGCAAACAAGTCCAGCGGCGCCACCCCCGAATCAATACGCTCAGGCCACGCCAAGGCATTGGCGATAGGTGTGCGCATGTCCGGGTTGCCCAGTTGAGCCAGCACCGAGCCGTCCACATAGTCCACCAACGAATGGATCACGCTTTGCGGGTGTATCACCACCTCAACCTGACTCGGCTTGGCGTCGAATAGCCAGCAAGCCTCAATTAACTCCAGGCCTTTGTTCATCATGCTGGCCGAGTCTACCGATATCTTGCGCCCCATCGACCAATTGGGATGAGCGCATGCTTGGTCCGGCGTCACATTTTCAAGCTGCGCCAACGGTGTTTCTCGAAAAGGCCCGCCCGAGGCTGTCAGCAATATACGTCGAACACCCACCGCCCCCAAACCTCGCGCGAAATCCTGAGGCAAACACTGGAAAATCGCGTTGTGCTCACTGTCGATCGGCAACAACACCGAACCACTGCGACGGACCGCCTGCATAAACAGGGCGCCGGTCATCACCAGCGCCTCCTTGTTAGCCAGCAGAATTTTCTTGCCAGCGCTAACCGCAGCCAATGTTGGACGCAAACCCGCCGCCCCCACAATGGCAGCCATTACCGCATCGACTTCAGGTGCAGAGGCGATCTGACACAAGCCAGACTCACCCACCAACACTTCAGTGCGCAACCCAGCAGCACGCAAATCGGCCTGCAATTGACTCGCTGATTGCTCATCCGGCACAACGGCAATTTTCGGCTTGTGCAGCACGCACAACGCCAGCAACTCCGTTAAACGGCTATAACCGCTCAAGCCAAAAACCTGATAACGATCAGGATGGCGCGCAATCACATCAAGGGTGCTTAAGCCAATGGAGCCCGTAGCCCCCAAAACCGTAATCTGTTGCGCACGACTCATGAGGCGGCCATCCACAACAACACCGCAAATACAGGGATCGCCGCCGTTAGGCTGTCGATACGATCCAAAACACCGCCGTGGCCCGGCAACAGGTTACTGCTGTCTTTAATGCCCGCCTGACGCTTGAACATACTCTCGGTCAGGTCGCCCACAACCGAAATCAATACAATCAGCGCAGCACCCACCAGCGCCAAAAACAGTTGAACAGCGCTCCATTCACGAACCACTCCCACTGCTGCGGTGATCAACAGACTCAACAGCAAGCCTCCAAACACGCCTTCCCAGCTTTTACCGGGGCTGACTTTAGGTGCGAGCTTACGTTTGCCAAATTTACGCCCGGAAAAATAGGCACCAATGTCTGCGCCCCAAACCAGAACCATCACCGCCATGATCAACCAGTTACCCAACGGCATAGCCTTGATCAGCACCAAACCTTGCCAGGCGGGCAACAGAATTAACAGGCCAATTACCAACTTGGTTGCCGTTGTGGACCAATGCGCAGCCGATTGAGGAAAGGTCAACACCAAATAGGTGGCCAACGCCCACCACAAGACTGCTGCCCCCAGCACCCAAGGCGCCAGATCAGGAAAGATGTGCAAACCAAAGAGCAGCACAGCCACCACAACAGCAAAAGCAACTCGTGCAGGCTGAGCATCAAAACCAGCCAGACGCGCCCATTCCCATGCACCTAAGGTCACGACCAGACCAATAAACAGCGCAAAGCCAGACCCTTCAAGCAGGAAAAAGCCGCACAAAGCGATTGGCAGCAATATAAGAGCAGTGATGATTCTTTGTTTAAGCATTAAACCCGGGCTCCAGCCTCAACCTGCTCGCTCGTTTTACCGAAACGACGCTGGCGAGATGCGAAATCAGCCAATGCATGACGCATGGCTTCGTGTTTGAAGTCCGGCCAGAACAGGTCGGAGAAGTACAACTCGGAATAAGCCAACTGCCACAACAGGAAATTACTGATGCGGTGCTCACCACCGGTGCGAATGCACAAATCAGGTAATGGCAGATCGCCCGTTACCAGACAGGTTTGCAGCAGACCGGGCGTAATGTCTTCAGGCTGCAAATGCCCTGCCTGAACCTCCCGCGCCAACCGCTGCGCGGCCTGCGCAATATCCCATTGACCGCCATAGTTGGCCGCAATTTGCAGAACAAAACGCCCAGCCCCTGCGGTGATCGCTTCAGCTTCGCGCATCGCCGCCTGTAACTCGGGATGGAAGCGGGAGCGATCACCAATGATGCGCAGGCTAATGTTATTTTCGTTTAGGCGCTTGGCCTCACGACGCAACGCCTTGAAGAACAAATCCATCAAGGCACTGACTTCAGCCGCAGGACGCTGCCAGTTTTCACTGGAGAACGCGAACAAGGTGAGCACTTCGACCTTGGCCTCGGCACACACCTCAATCACAGCGCGAACAGCGTCCACGCCCGCTTTATGCCCGGCAACGCCCGGCATAAAGCGCTTTTTCGCCCAACGATTATTACCGTCCATGATGATCGCGACATGCCGCGGCACCGGAGACGACATAGCCTGCTTGGTCTTTTCCATAAAACGTCCTGACCCTTATACGGCCATCAGGTCCGCTTCTTTCTGCTTGGTAGCAGTTTCGATGTCGGCTACAGCCTTGTCGGTCAACTTCTGGATTTCATCAGCAGCACGACGCTCTTCGTCTTCGCTGATTTCTTTATCCTTGACCAAAGCCTTGAGCTGGCTCAAAGCATCACGACGGATGTTACGCACCGCCACACGAGCATCTTCTGCTGCATCACGGGCCTGCTTAGCAAACACCTTACGGGTTTCCTCAGTCAGCGCCGGCATGGAGATCAGTAGCAACTCGCCAAGGTTAGTCGGGTTAAGGTTCAAGCCCGCGCTCTGGATTGCCTTGTCGACAGCCGCCAGCATGTTGCGCTCAAACGCGACAACTTGCAGGGTACGAGAGTCTTTTACAGTGACGTTAGCCACTTGGCTCAGCGGGGTATCAGCACCGTAGTAAGGCACCATCACGCTACCCAGAATGCTTGGGTGCGCTTTACCGGTACGGATCTGGCCAAAAGCGTGGCTCAGCGATTCCAGCGATTTTTGCATGCGCGTTTGCGCATCTTTTTTGATTTCGTTGATCATTGTTGACCTTCCTCGATCAGAGTACCTTCAGCGCCGCCGTGGACAATATTCAGCAGAGCGCCAGGCTTGTTCATATTAAATACGCGCAATGGCATTTTGTGGTCGCGGCACAGGCAGATTGCCGTCAGATCCATTACACCCAGCTTGCGATCCAGCACTTCATCATAAGTCAGATGATCGAACTTCTCGGCATGCGGGTCCTTGAATGGGTCAGCGGTGTATACACCATCAACCTTGGTGGCCTTAAGCACCACATCTGCATCGATTTCAATGGCACGCAAGCAAGCGGCCGAATCCGTCGTGAAGAATGGGTTGCCTGTACCTGCCGCAAAAATAACCACTTCCTTAGCGTTCAGGTGACGCATGGCTTTACGACGATCGTAATGATCGGTCACACCCACCATGGAAATAGCCGACATTACGATGGCGGAAATATTCGCACGTTCCAGCGCATCGCGCATGGCCAAGGCGTTCATCACAGTTGCCAACATGCCCATATGGTCGCCTGTTACACGATCCATACCCGCAGCACTCAGCGCAGCACCACGGAACAGGTTGCCACCACCAATCACCAGACCTACCTGCACGCCGATGCCGACCAATTGGCCAACTTCCAACGCCATGCGGTCGAGTACCTTGGGGTCGATCCCGAACTCTTCAGAGCCCATCAGGGCTTCGCCGCTTAGCTTGAGTAGAATGCGTTTATAGCGAGCTTGATAACCACTGCCCTGCTGAGCCATTGCGAATCTCTCCTGCCGCGTTTTAAAAAAAATCTGTGCGAGGCCACTTACAGCCCGCGCTTACTCTAGTAGGTGCTGCACAACAGCACCATCGGATCACGATTTTGTAAACCGGTTCCGCCGGGAAAGACAAAACGCTCTCCCATCTGAAAAGAGGCTGCGCGCGTGAGCGGGCAGCCTCTTGGGTCGACAGTTTAAAACCGTCTTATTGCTTGCTTGCAGCCACTTGAGCAGCAACTTCTGCTGCGAAGTCATCAACTGGCTTCTCGATGCCGTCGCCTACTTTGAAGTAAGTGAAGGATACGATTTCAGCGCCTGCTTTTTTAGCCAGCTCGCCAACTTTGATTTCTGGGTTCTTAACGAACGCTTGTTCAACCAGGCTCGCTTCAGCAAGGAACTTGCTGATACGACCAGCAACCATCTTCTCGACGATTTCAGCTGGCTTGCCTTTGATCTTGTCTTCGTTGAGGCTCAGGAACACGGCTTTTTCGCGTTCGATTGCTTCAGCAGACACTTCGCTTGGCAGCAGGAACTCTGGGTTGCTTGCCGCTACGTGCATAGCGATGTCACGAGCCAGCTCAGCGTTGCCGCCTTTCAGGGCTACAACAACACCGATTTTGTTGCCGTGCAGGTAAGCATCAACAACATCGCCTTCGATACGCGCCAGACGACGAATATTAACGTTTTCGCCTACTTTACCAACCAGAACCAGACGATCAGCTTCTTGAGAAGCGATCAGTGGAGCTGCGTCGGTCAGCTTGTCAGCGAATGCTTTTTCTACGCTGTCAGCAACGAATTTTTTGAAGTCGTCTTGCAGAGCCAAGAAGTCAGTTTGCGAGTTAACTTCAAGAATTACGGCAGACTTGTTGTCGTCCGCAACTTTAACTGCGATAGCGCCTTCAGCAGCTACGTTACCTGCTTTTTTGGCCGCTTTGATGGCGCCCGAAGCACGCATGTCATCAATGGCTTTTTCGATGTCGCCGCCAGCCTTGGTCAAGGCTTTCTTGCAATCCATCATGCCTTCGCCAGTACGCTCACGCAGTTCTTTAACCAACGCTGCAGTAATCTCTGCCATTTCAAAATTCCTCTTGGATAGGTTTTCAACCATTCCACCCGACCGAACGGGCGTTCAATTCGTGTGAAGCATGCCTCGATGCAACCCTGTCAGCCGCAATCTGATACAGCAACGACGGGGACATGTCCAATAGATGGATTTCGAGGTGGCAAAAAGGGGGCCAAGCCCCCTTTTTGCGTACTGAGTAAACGCTAGGCGTTAGTTACTCAGCCTTCAACTACCGCTGCAGCTGGAGCTTCTTCGACGAAAACGTCGGTGCCGCCAGCAACGTGGTTACGGCCTTTGATTACAGCATCAGCCATCGCGCCCATGTACAGCTGGATAGCGCGGATTGCGTCATCGTTGCCTGGGATGATGTAGTCAACACCTTCTGGGCTGCTGTTGGTATCGACAACGCCGATAACCGGGATACCCAACTTGTTAGCTTCGGTGATCGCGATACGCTCGTGGTCAACGTCGATAACGAACAGTGCGTCTGGCAGACCGCCCATGTCCTTGATACCACCCAGGCTACGATCCAGCTTTTCCAGATCGCGAGTGCGCATCAGCGCCTCTTTCTTGGTCAGCTTAGCGAAAGTGCCGTCTTCTGCCTGGATTTCAAGGTCACGCAGACGCTTGATCGAAGCACGGATGGTTTTGAAGTTGGTGAGCATGCCGCCCAACCAGCGGTGATCGACGTACGGCGAACCGCAACGTGCTGCTTCTTCAGCAACGATCTTGCCAGCGGAACGCTTGGTGCCGACGAACAGAATCTTGTTTTTGCCCTGGGCCAGACGCTCTACGAAAGTCAGAGCTTCGTTGAACATTGGCAGGGTTTTTTCAAGGTTGATGATGTGAATCTTGTTACGCGCGCCAAAGATGTATTTACCCATCTTTGGGTTCCAGTAACGGGTTTGGTGACCGAAGTGCACACCGGCCTTCAGCATATCGCGCATGTTGACTTGGGACATGATAGTTCCTTAATAAGTCGGGTTAGGCCTCCACGTATCCCAATGACCAACCAGCAGCTTCGAGCTGAAGGCACCCAGGTCATCGTGTCGACACGTGTGTGGGTTTGTGCTCTGTGGGCTATACCCACAAAGCGGCGCATTTTATATCACAAGATGGCCAAAAAACGAAATACGGATTCTGACTTTCTTCCAGGCTCTTTTGCGCAAGGCTTGGAATAGCGCCAGAATGCCCCATTCTATTAAGAGAAGCGATGGCGAGAGGCGCATGATTAACGCCGACCGTCTGTTAGAATCGCGTTTTTATGGCGGTGCGCCGTTACACAACCTTGGCGCGCCCCCGCAATTTTGTTGATAAGCGCTAATGCGCGAAGAGAGCCTGTATGACCGTCACCCTCAAAACACCCGAGGACATCGCAAAAATGCGTATCGCCGGCAAACTGGCCGCCGACGTACTGGAAATGATCGCCGAGCATGTTAAGCCGGGCGTCACCACTGAAGAGCTGGACCGCATTTGCCACGACTATATTGTCAACGTGCAAAAGGCCATTCCTGCCCCCTTGAACTACAAGGGTTTCCCCAAGTCGATCTGCACTTCGATCAACCACGTTGTGTGCCACGGCATCCCGTGCGACAAGGCACTCAAAGACGGCGACACCCTGAATATCGACGTCACTGTCATTAAAGACGGTTATCACGGTGACACCAGCCGCATGTTCCACGTCGGCAAAGTGCCGGTCTGGGCTGAGCGCCTGTCGCAAGTGACCCAAGAGTGCATGTACAAGGCCATCGAACTGGTCAAGCCGGGCTGCCGTTTGGGCGATATCGGTGAAGTCATTCAGAAACACGCTGAAAAGAATGGCTTCTCGGTCGTTCGCGAGTTCTGCGGCCACGGCATCGGTAAGGTGTTCCACGAAGAACCTCAAATCCTGCACTACGGTCGCGCTGGCACCGGCATGGAGCTGAAAGCAGGCATGACGTTCACCATCGAGCCAATGATCAACCAGGGCAAAGCCGACACCAAGGTGCTGGGCGATGGCTGGACTGCAATCACCAAGGACCGCAAGCTGTCCGCTCAGTGGGAACACACCCTGCTGGTGACCGAGACCGGCTACGAGATCTTCACCCTGCGCAGCGATGACACCATCCCACGCGTTTCGGCCTGAGACTCACCGGCTTCGCTCGATAGATACGCTCTATAAATAAAAGCAATCGCCCAAGGAAAGCCAATCGATGCCGCAGGTGGATCCCGAACTTTTTGACCGTGGCCAATTCCAGGCTGAACTGGCATTGAAGGCAAGCCCAATTGCCGCTTTCAAAAAAGCGATCCGCCAGGCACGAGAGGCGCTGGACGAACGTTTTCGTAAGGGCCGCGATATTCGACGTCTGATCGAAGACCGCGCCTGGTTCGTCGACAACATCCTGCAACAGGCATGGGAGCAGTTCAGTTGGAGCGATCAAGCCGACATCGCCCTCGTGGCTGTTGGCGGGTATGGGCGTGGCGAACTGCACCCCTACTCCGACATCGACTTGCTGATCTTGCTCGACAACAACGATCACGAGATTTTCCGCGACTCTATAGAGCGTTTTCTGACGCTGCTTTGGGATATCGGCCTCGAAGTAGGCCAAAGCGTGCGCTCTGTTGACGAGTGCGCCGAACAAGCCCGTGCCGACCTGACCATCATCACCAACCTGATGGAAAGCCGCACAGTGGCGGGCCCGGAGCGTTTGCGCCAGCGCATGCTAGAAGTCACCAGCACCGCGCACATGTGGCCCAGCAAGGACTTCTTTCTGGCCAAGCGTGCCGAGCAAAAAGCGCGGCACCACAAGTACAACGACACCGAATACAACCTGGAACCCAATGTTAAAGGCTCGCCCGGCGGCCTGCGGGACATCCAGACCATTTTGTGGGTAGCCCGTCGTCAGTACGGGACCCTGAATCTGCGCGCGTTGGCGGGCGAAGGCTTTCTGGTCGAGAGCGAACACGCCGTACTGGCCGCCTCCCAGGAGTTTCTGTGGAAAGTCCGCTACGCCCTGCACATGCTGGCCGGGCGCGCCGAAGACCGTTTGCTGTTTGATCATCAGCGCAGCATCGCTGAACTGCTTGGTTTTACCGGTGAAGACACCAAGCAGACCATCGAAAACTTCATGCAGCAGTACTACCGGGTGGTCATGAGCATCGCCCAGCTCAGCGACCTGATCATCCAGCACTTCGAAGAAGTGATTCTGGCGCCCGACGACGAAGCGCCGCCTCAACCTTTGAACGCTCGCTTTCAGTTGCATGATGGCTATATAGAAGCCACCAGCGATTACGTGTTCAAGCGCACACCGTTTGCAATGCTTGAAATTTTCCTGCTGATGGCTCAACACCCCGAAATAAAAGGCGTGCGGGCCGACACCATTCGTTTACTGCGCGAGCATCGCTACCTGATCGACGACGATTTTCGTAACGACATCCGCAACACCAGCCTATTTATAGAGCTGTTCAAATGCAAAATCGGGATTCATCGCAACCTGCGCCGAATGAACCGCTACGGCATTCTCGGGCGTTATCTGCCTGAGTTCGGCTTTATTGTTGGGCAAATGCAGCACGACCTGTTCCACATCTACACCGTCGATGCGCACACGCTGAACCTGATCAAGCACCTGCGTAAATTGCAGTACACCCAAGTGTCAGAGAAATTCCCGCTGGCAAGCAAGTTGATGGCCAAGCTGCCCAAACCTGAGTTGATCTATCTGGCCGGGCTGTATCACGACATCGGCAAAGGCCGTCATGGTGATCACTCCGAGATTGGCGCAGTGGATGCCGAAGCGTTCTGCATTCGCCACCAACTGCCCGTTTGGGATACCCGCCTGATCGTGTGGCTGGTGCAAAATCACCTCGTCATGTCGACCACCGCCCAGCGCAAAGACCTCTCAGACCCGCAAGTCATTCACGACTTTGCCCAGATCGTGGTGGATGAAACCCATCTGGACTATCTGTACGTGCTGACCGTGGCAGACATCAACGCCACCAACCCGACACTCTGGAACTCTTGGCGCGCCAGCTTGTTGCGCCAGCTCTACACCGAAACCAAACGTGCCTTACGTCGCGGCCTTGAAAACCCTGTGGACCGCGAAGAGCAGATCCGCCAAACCCAAAGTGCTGCGCTAGACACTCTGGTGCGCAACGGCAACGACCAAGACGACGTCGAGCAACTCTGGTCGCAGCTGGGTGATGACTACTTCCTGCGTCACACCTCTGCCGACGTGGCGCTGCACACCGAAGCCATCCTGCAACAGCCCGCCGATGGTGGCCCGCTGGTATTAATTAAAGAAACCACCCAGCGCGAGTTCGAGGGCGGTACGCAGATCTTCATTTATGCGCCCGACCAGCACGACTTCTTTGCCGTGACTGTGGCCGCGATGGATCAGCTCAACCTCAATATCCATGACGCGCGCATCATCACCTCCAGCAGCCAGTTCACCCTCGACACCTACATCGTGCTCGACAACGACGGCGACTCGATTGGCAACAACCCGCAACGCATCGAAAAAATCCGCAAGGGCTTGACCGAAGCCCTGCGCAACCCCGACGACTACCCGACCATCATCCAGCGCCGGGTGCCGCGTCAGCTCAAGCATTTTGCCTTCCCGCCTCAGGTCACCATCCACAACGATGCACAGCGTCCGGTTACCGTATTGGAACTGAGCGCTCCTGATCGACCAGGCCTGTTGGCGCGAATCGGGATGATCTTTCTGGAGTTCGACCTGTCGTTGCAAAACGCCAAAATTGCCACCTTGGGCGAACGCGTAGAAGACGTATTTTTTATTACCGATGCAAACAATCAGCCGCTGTCTGACCCACAACTGTGCATGCGCTTGCAGGAAGCGATCGTTGAGCAATTAACGGTCAACCAAGACACCGCCCCAGAACCGTGGCGCCTGAGCATCTAACCGCCGCCGAGTGAGACCCGCACCCAATGAACAACGCTCTAAACCAGCTACAGCCTTACCCGTTCGAGAAACTGCGCGCCCTGCTGGGCAGCGTGCAGCCCAACGCTGACAAACGCCCAATTGCGTTGTCGATTGGCGAACCAAAGCACCGCTCGCCCGACTTCGTAGCCAAAGCGCTGGCTGACAACCTCGACCAGATGGCGGTTTACCCAACCACTCTGGGCATTCCCGCCCTGCGTGAAGCCATTGCAGGCTGGGCTAAGCGTCGCTTCAACGTACCATCCAGCTGGCTCGATCCGGCGCGCAATATTTTGCCCGTCAACGGCACCCGTGAAGCCTTGTTTGCCTTCACCCAAACCGTGGTCAATCGCAGCGACGACGCACTGGTCGTTAGCCCGAACCCGTTTTATCAGATCTACGAAGGCGCCGCCTTTCTGGCCGGAGCTCAGCCTCACTACCTGCCGTGCCTGGCAGAACATGGGTTTAACCCGGATTTCGACGCGGTATCGGCTGAGACCTGGCAGCGCTGCCAAATACTGTTTCTATGCTCGCCGGGCAACCCGACAGGCGCACTGATCCCGCTTGAAACCTTGAAAAAGCTGATTGCGCTGGCTGACAAATACGACTTCGTGATCGCTGCCGACGAATGCTACAGCGAGCTGTATTTCGACGAGCAAACACCCCCCGTTGGCTTGCTCAGCGCCTGCGTTGCACTGGGCCGTGAAGACTTCAAACGTTGCGTGGTGTTCCACAGTCTGTCCAAACGCTCAAACCTGCCGGGGCTGCGCTCGGGCTTTGTCGCGGGCGATGCTGACATTCTCAAAGCGTTTTTGCTGTACCGCACCTACCACGGCTGCGCCATGCCGGTTCAAACCCAACTGGCCAGCATTGCGGCATGGAACGACGAAGACCACGTGCGCACCAACCGCGACCTGTACCGCGAGAAGTTCGACGCAGTATTGGAGATCCTCACGCCAGTCCTCGACGTGCAGCGCCCGGATGGCGGCTTTTACTTGTGGCCCAAGGTTGAAGGTGACGACGCCGAGTTCTGCCGCGACCTGTTCAAAGAAGAACACGTGACCGTGGTACCCGGCTCATACCTGTCGCGCGAGGTCGATGGATTCAACCCGGGAGCAGGCCGCGTGCGCATGGCCTTGGTCGCCCCCCTGGCGGAGTGCGTAGAAGCCGCAGAGCGGATTCGTGCGTTTATTGAACGCCAGAAATAACACCCTGAATCTGTAGGAGCGGGCTTGCTCGCGAAACCATCGCGAGCACACTCGCTCCTACAGTCAGAGCCGGACACGCTCCACGCTTACTTCACAGCCCCCAGATTCGCTTCACTCAAGTCCAGATCGCGCAGGATTTCGCCGAGCACTTCATCGCCAATTTCGTGGTGACGACGCAGGCTATAGAGTTCCAGACGCTGCGCCCTGAGCGCTTTGAGGCGCAGGCGACCTTCCAGCTCATCCATCTTCGATGCCAATGCCTGTGCTTCTGCAGAGTCATTGAAGACGTCAAGCTGATGTCGGTATTCAGACATGATCCGCGCCTTCAGCTCCGCGGCCAGCGCTGCTTGAGCAGCGTCCGGTGGATCGTCAGGGTCAACTACCTCTTCGGTCTCCAGCGCATGAATGGCGGCCTCGGCCGTGCGGCGCCAGGCATCACGCACCTCATTGCGTATCGCGTCATCCGGGCTCTTGGAGATCCCGCGCAACAATAGCGGCAACGCAATACAAGCCACTATCAATGACAGCAATATCACGCCGGCCGCAATAAAGATCAGCAGCTCACGCTCGGGGAAATCCAGCCCTTCATTGAGCAACAATGGAATCGACATGACACCCGCCAGCGTCACCGCCCCGCGCACACCGCCCACGGTCAGAATCCAGCAGGAACGTGCGTTCGGGACCATTGTCAGCTCTTCCTTGCCGCGCCAGCGCCGCAGCAGGCCGGACAAGCGCCAGATGCTCTGCACCCAGATAAAGCGTAGGGCAATCAAGACCAGGAAGATCACCACCACATCCAGGCAGCGATACATCAGCGTGGGCCACAGGTGGGTTTCCAGCCTGACCACCGCCTTGATGATGTCAGGCAGTTGCAGCCCCAACAGCAAAAAGATCAGCCCGTTGAACGCGAATTCCAATAACCCCCATACGCTGCGGTTCAGCAAACGGGTACTGGTTTGACGCGGCAACAAGTCCAGCCAGCTCTGCATCATCCCCGCCGCCACCGCCGACAAAATACCTGACGCCCCCAGACGCTCAGCCAGTACGTAGGCGGCAAAGGGCAGCAGCAACATAAAGACAACATGCGTCGCGGGATCATCCCAACCGCGAGCAATCATCCACGAGCGCATGCGCCCTACTACCCAACTCAATGCCACGCCGATAGCCAAACCGCCACAGGCCACCAACACGAAGGTCACACTGGCATTGGCCAGTGAAAACACGCCCGTAATCGCCGCTACCAACGCGAACTTGAACGTGACCAGCCCCGTTGCGTCATTCATCAACGCTTCGCCTTGCAACATATGCATCAAAGGCGCTGGCAAACGGTTTTGTGCAATGGCTGAAACTGCCACGGCGTCAGTCGGCGACAGTACAGCGGCTAGCGCGAACGCAACGGGCAAAGGAATGGTCGGCAGCAGCCAGTGAATGAAGTAACCCGCACCCACCACCGTAAATAAAACCAGACCGACTGCCAGCGTCAGAATCGGCCCGCGCAGACGCCAAAATTCGCGCTTGGGGATGCGCCAGCCATCTGAAAACAGGAGCGGCGGTAAAAACAGGAACAGGAACAACTCAGGGTCTAACGCCACATGCAGCCCCAGAGTTGGCCACGCCAGCACGGCACCGGCAGCAATCTGGACCAGCGGCAAAGGCAACGGGATGACGCGCCCCAATAAACGTGAGACTCCCACCAACATCAACAAGATGAGGACGGTATAGGCGGTTTGCATATCAGCAGGGTTCCTGGAAAACAGTTTTTAACTAATCACAAATGGCAACAATTTTCCATTCGGCGTCATAGTAGCCTTTAACACCAGAGGCTCGCCGCTGAACAAAAGTCGCAGTGGCTTGATGACATGTCACAAGAACCTGCCAAGCTAGTGCCCAGCCTGCGCCCCAAGTGCGCCGCACATGGCATAATCCGCCACCGCTCATTTCAAGCATCTCCAAAGGAGGGGCAATTTCCGTGACCGATTCAAGCAAAACGTTGCACCTTTTCGGCATCAAAGCCTGCGACACCATGAAAAAGGCTCGCACCTGGCTGGATGAACATGCAGTGCGTTACGACTTCCATGACTACAAAACCACTGGCATCGACCGCGAACACCTCACCCAGTGGTGCAACGAGCACGGCTGGCAAGTGGTGCTCAATCGCGCTGGCACAACCTTTCGCAAACTCGAAGACGAACAAAAAGCCGATCTCGACCAAGCGAAAGCGATTGAGCTGATGCTCGCCCAACCCTCGATGATCAAGCGCCCAGTGCTCGATCTCGGTGACAAAACCCTGATTGGCTTCAAGCCTGATCTTTATGCGGCGGCCCTTAACAAAGTCCAATGACTCAAGACCGCCCATTTATTTTTGTAAGAGGTAATTGCATGTCTACTACCCTATTCAGCGCAGCTTTCGGTGTTGGTACACAGAACCGTCAAGGCGCATGGCTGGAAGTGTTCTACGCACAACCCCTGATCAATCCATCGGCCGAGCTGGTTGCAGCGATCGCTCCAATCCTCGGTTACACCGGTGGCAATCAGGCAATCACCTTTACGACCGCCCAAGCCGCGCAAATGGCCGAGATCGTCAAACCCATTGACGCTGCTCAAGCTGCCCTGCTAACCCGCCTGGCCGAAAGCCACAAGCCAATGGTCGCCACTCTGCTGGCCGAAGATGCCGCGCTGACATCCACGCCTGAGGCCTACCTCAAGCTGCACCTGCTGTCCCATCGTTTGGTAAAGCCACACGGCCTGAGCCTGGCGGGTGTGTTCCCGTTGCTGCCTAACGTGGCGTGGACCAGCCAAGGTGCTATCGACCTGAACGAACTGGCTGAGCGTCAACTCGAAGCCCGTCTGCGCGGCGAACTACTAGAAGTGTTCTCGGTCGACAAGTTCCCGAAAATGACTGACTACGTAGTACCGGCTGGCGTGCGTATCGCTGACAGCGCGCGCATCCGTCTGGGCGCTTACATCGGCGAAGGCACCACCGTGATGCACGAAGGCTTCGTCAACTTCAACGCGGGCACCGAAGGCCCGGGCATGATCGAAGGTCGTGTTTCGGCTGGCGTTTTCGTTGGCAAGGGTTCAGACCTGGGTGGCGGCTGCTCCACAATGGGCACTCTGTCGGGCGGCGGCAACATCGTGATCAAGGTTGGCGAAGGTTGCCTGATCGGCGCTAACGCCGGTATCGGCATCCCATTGGGCGACCGCAACACTGTTGAGTCGGGCCTGTACGTAACAGCCGGCACCAAAGTGGCTCTGCTGGACGAAAACAACCAACTGGTCAAAGTGGTTAAAGCCCGCGATCTGGCAGGTCAACCTGACCTGTTGTTCCGTCGCAACTCGGAAACTGGCGCTGTGGAATGCAAAACCCACAAGTCGGCCATCGAGCTGAACGAAGCACTGCACGCTCACAACTAAGCGTTTATCTGCCACTGACGGGGCCAGCTTCTGGCCTCGTCAACAGAGCACAGAACACCATGCTTTTGCCCTCTCCCTGGCGCGCTGACTTTCCAGCCATCGCCGCCCTGCAACGTCAAGGCCAGACCTATCTGGACAACGCTGCAACCACGCAAAAACCCCAAACATTGCTCGACGCATTGACGCATTACTACGCCAATGGCGCAGCCAACGTCCATCGCGCTCAACACTTGCCGGGCGCGCACGCCACCCAAGCATTTGAAAACAGCCGAAATAAAGCAGCCCAATGGCTTAATGCGGGCGATTGCGGACACATCATCTTTACCCAAGGCACCACTTCGGCCCTCAACCTGCTGGCCTACGGGCTGGAACACGAATTCAGCGCGGGCGATGAAATTGTCATCAGCGCTCTGGAACACCACGCCAATCTGCTGCCTTGGCAACAGCTGGCAGACCGCAAACAGTTGAAGCTGGTGGTGTTGCCCCTCACTGCCGACGGCGTGATTGATCTCGCTGCGGCCGCCAATCTGATTACACCTCGCACTCGACTGATGGCCGTCAGCCAGCTGTCGAATGTACTCGGCGTATGGCAGCCACTGCCTCAACTGTTGACCCTGGCCAAAGCGCAGAACGCCTTAACAGTGGTCGATGGCGCCCAAGGCATTGTCCACGGGCGTCATGATGTACAGGCGTTGGGCTGCGACTTTTATGTGTTTTCTAGTCATAAACTGTACGGCCCGGACGGGCTGGGTGTGTTGTTTGGTCGTCACGCGGCACTGGGCCGTCTACGCCACTGGCAGTTTGGTGGCGAGATGGTGCAAGACGCCGACTACCAACATGCGTCCTTTCGCCCTGCCCCGCTGGGCTTCGAAGCGGGCACCCCGCCGATTGCCAGCGTGATTGGCCTGGGCGCCACGCTTAGCTACCTGAGCAGCCTGGATCAAGACGCCGTTCAAGCCCATGAAGCCGCATTGCACACGCTGTTGATTGAAGGTTTAAAACAGCGCCAAGGCATTCGCCTGCTGGGCACGCCACAATTGGCGCTGGTCAGCTTTGTGGTAGACGGCATCCATAATGCCGACCTCGCGCACTTGCTGACCGAACAAGGCATTGCCGTGCGTGCAGGCCATCACTGCGCCATGCCCTTGCTGAAAAGCTTAGGGCTCGCCGGAGCGATCCGCGTGTCACTCGCCTTGTACAACGACTCCGAAGACTTAGAACGCTTCTTCGACGCACTTGATCAGGCATTGGAGTTACTGCAATGACCTTACCCGCGAATGCACAAGCAGCCTTGGACAGTTTTGAACACTGCACAGGTTGGGAACAGCGCGCACGTTTGCTGATGCAATGGGGCCAGCGCTTACCGGAGCTGAACGAAGCAGACAAAACCGAGACTAACCGCGTCCACGGTTGTGAAAGTCAGGTGTGGCTGGTGGGTGAACTGAAGAATGGCCATTGGCAATTTGCGGCCAGCAGCGATGCGCGCCTGATCCGCGGCTTGGTTGCACTGTTGCTGGCTCGGGTCAATGGCCTGAGCGCTGAGCAACTGCAACAGGTCGATTTGCCGGACTGGTTCAACCAACTCGGCCTGAGCCGCCAGCTCTCGCCATCACGCAGCAACGGCCTGAATGCCGTGCTGCAACGGATGCGAGAACTGGCCAACACACCCGACTGACACACCACAGATCGGATTAACCGCAAACCTGTGGTACGCCCATCATGTAGGAGCTGCCGCAGGCTGCGATCGACTGCGCAGCAGTCGTAAAACCAAGCGCTGCGGTGTGTCAGGCACACGAAATTGTCTGTTCCACAAAGACCGCGTTAACCGCAAGCGCTGTGGCACACACCTCATGTAGGAGCTGCCGCAGGCTGCGATCGACTGCCCAGCAGTCGTAAAACCAAGCGCTGCGGTGTGTCAGGCACACGAAATTGTCTGTTCCACAAAGACCGCGTTAACCGCAAACCTGTGGCACACACCTCATGTAGGAGCTGCCGCAGGCTGCGATCGACTGCGCAGTAGTCGTAAAACCAAGCGCTGCGGTGTGTCAGGCACACGAAGCAGTCAGGTTTGTAGGCTTCGCTGCTAGGGTTATGGCGCGGGCTTCACCTTTTCCGAAGGTCGGCGCACGCCCGCCACAATTTTGTCTACCGCTTTGGTCGCGGCCACCATGCCGAAGGTGGCCGTGACCATCATCACTGCGCCAAATCCGCCTGCACAATCAAGCTTCACCCCATCACCCACAAAGCTTTTTTGCAGGCAAATGCTGCCGTCCGGCTTGGGGTAACGCAGTTGTTCTGTCGAAAACACACACGGCACGCTGTAGTGACGGGTCACCGTGCGTGAAAAACCGTAATCCCGGCGCAAGGTCGAGCGCACTTTGGAGGCTAGCGGGTCGTTGAAGGTACGATTCAGGTCGCACACTTGAATCAACGTGGGGTCGATCTGTCCGCCCGCACCACCGGTGGTGATGATTTGAATTTTGCGGCGCTTACACCAAGCAATCAGCGCAGCCTTGGCGTTCACGCTGTCGATGCAATCGATCACACAATCAATGTTGGGGGTGATGTACTCGGCCATGGTTTCACGGGTTACGAAGTCCGCCACCGCATGCACTTTGCACTCAGGGTTAATCTCTCGCAGGCGCTGCGCCATCACCTCAACCTTGTCGCGACCGATGGTGCTGCTCAATGCGTGCAGTTGCCGATTACTGTTACTGACGCACACGTCGTCCAGATCAAACAGCGAAATCTCGCCCACCCCACAGCGGGCAATCGCTTCAGCCGCCCACGAACCAACCCCGCCGACACCAATGATCGCCACATGCGCCGCACGCAATCTGTCCAGACCTTCCAAGCCGTAAAGCCTTGCTACACCCGCAAACCGTGGATCTTCTGCACTCATGACCAACACCCCAAAAACCGGCGCGCATTATAGAGGCGCGACGTTCTGTTGAGTACCTTTGCTGCGCTCCATTCGACCCCGCAACATTTAAATACACACTTAGATACAAGATAAGAGCTACAAGTAATAAGGATGAAACCTAAGCATTGCGTACCCACTAGGCATAAGCCATAAGTGTGTGCGCTATACGGTAGTTCAAGGCCCAGTGTAGGATGCCCGCCGCTTGGCACTTGCAGGCCGATCTTCGTGCCACTCCTTTTGGAACCCGAAATAGTTATGTCATCGCGTAAATTTGGACTCAACCTAGTGGTGGTGCTGGCCATCGCCGCGCTCTTCACAGGCTTCTGGGCGCTGATTAATCGCCCGGTCTCTGCGCCCAATTGGCCTGAGCAAATCTCTGGCTTTTCGTACTCACCGTTCCAGCAAAACCAGTTCCCTCAGAAAGACCAGTACCCGACGGACGATGAAATGCGTCGCGACCTGGAGATCATGAGCAAACTGACCGACAACATTCGTACGTATTCGGTTGACGGCCCCTTGGGTGACATTCCCAAGCTGGCCGAAGAGTTCGGTTTGCGGGTAACACTGGGTATCTGGATCAGCCCGGACGAGGAACGCAACGAGCGTGAAATCCAAAAAGCTATTGAACTGGCCAATAACTCGCGCAGCATCGTGCGCGTGGTGGTTGGTAACGAAGCGATTTTCCGTGAAGAGATCACAGCCGCCGAGCTGATTAAAATTCTGGATCGGGTGCGCGCTGCGGTAAAAGTACCCGTCACCACGTCCGAGCAATGGCACATCTGGGAGCACAACCCGGAGCTGGCCGATCACGTTGACCTGATTGCCGCGCACATTCTGCCGTACTGGGAATTTATCCCGGTGGACGATGCTGGGCAGTTTGTACTCGACCGCGCCCGCGATCTGAAAAAAATGTTCCCGAAAAAGCCTTTGCTGCTGTCGGAGGTTGGCTGGCCGAGTAACGGCCGTATGCGCGGTGGCGCCGATGCCAGCCCCGCAGATCAAGCCATTTACTTACGTAATTTGGTGAACACGCTAAACCGTCGCGGCTACAACTACTTTGTGATCGAAGCTTTCGACCAGCCTTGGAAAGCCAGCGATGAAGGTTCGGTAGGCGCCTACTGGGGCGTGTACAACGCTGCCCGCCAACAAAAATTCAATTTCGAAGGCCCGGTCGTCGCCATTCCTCAGTGGCGAGTGCTAGCGATTGGCTCCGTGGTATTGGCTTTGCTTTCACTGGCATTGCTGCTGATTGATGGCTCTGCCTTGCGCCAGCGTGGCCGCACCTTCCTGACCTTCACCGCCTTCCTTTGCGGGTCAGTGCTGGTATGGATCGCCTATGACTACAGTCAGCAATACAGCACCTGGTTCAGCCTGACCGTAGGCTTTTTGCTCGGCTTGGGTGCGCTCGGGGTGTTTATCGTCTTGCTCACCGAGGCCCACGAGCTGGCCGAGGCAGTCTGGGTTCGTAAGCGTCGCCGCGAATTTTTACCCATCGAAAGCGACGATGCCTACCGACCTAAAGTCTCGATTCACGTGCCGTGCTACAACGAGCCCCCAGAGATGGTCAAACAGACCCTGGATGCTCTGGCCAACCTCGATTACCCGGACTTTGAAGTGTTGATCATCGACAACAACACCAAAGACCCGGCCGTTTGGGAGCCAGTACAGGCGTATTGCGCGACTCTGGGCCCACGTTTCAAGTTCTTCCACGTCGCGCCATTGGCTGGGTTCAAGGGCGGCGCACTGAACTACCTGATTCCTCATACCGCCCCGGATGCCGAAGTCATTGCCGTGATCGACTCCGATTACTGTGTTGATCGCAATTGGCTCAAGCACATGGTGCCGCACTTTGCCGACCCAAAAATCGCCATCGTGCAATCGCCTCAGGACTACCGCGACCAGAACGAAAGCACGTTCAAAAAACTCTGCTACTCGGAGTACAAAGGCTTCTTCCACATCGGCATGGTCACCCGTAATGACCGCGACGCGATCATTCAACACGGCACCATGACCATGACCCGCCGCTCTGTACTTGAGGAGCTTGGTTGGGCCGACTGGTGTATTTGCGAAGATGCCGAGCTGGGGCTGCGGATTTTTGAAAAGGGCTATTCCGCCGCTTATTCCCACAACAGCTATGGCAAAGGGCTGATGCCCGATACCTTTATCGACTTCAAAAAACAGCGATTCCGCTGGGCCTATGGCGCGATTCAGATCATCAAACGCCATACCTCCAGCCTGCTGCTGGGTAAGGACACGCAACTGACCCGTGGCCAGCGTTATCACTTCCTCGCGGGCTGGTTGCCGTGGGTGGCTGACGGCATGAACATCTTCTTCACAGTCGGTGCTCTGTTGTGGTCGGCGGCGATGATTATTGTGCCTACGCGCGTCGATCCGCCGTTGCTGATCTTTGCAATCCCGCCATTGGCACTGTTTGTGTTCAAGGTGTTCAAGATTGTGTTCCTGTACCGCCGTACCGTGGGGGTGAACCTCAAGGATGCCTTTGCCGCTGCACTGGCGGGGTTAGCCTTGTCACATACCATCGCCAAAGCCGTGTTGTATGGATTTTTCACCACCAGCATTCCGTTTTTCCGCACACCTAAGAATGCCGATAACCACGGCTTTTGGGTTGCCATTTCGGAAGCTCGCGAAGAAGTGTTCATCATGCTGCTGCTTTGGGGCGCGGCGATTGGCATCTTCTTCGTCCACGGGCTGCCGAGTAACGACATGCGCTTCTGGGTGGTGATGCTGCTGGTGCAATCGCTGCCGTATCTGGCGGCGCTGGTCATGGCCTTTATGTCTTCGTTGCCTAAACCTGTTGAAGCCCCCGAACAGCAACCGGCAGCATAAATTAATCACAACCACTAAACGGCGGCCTCTGGCCGCCGTTTTGCTTTAAGATAACCGCCCTTTTGCGCCTTGCTCAAACCCTGTAGGCGCGAGCTAGCTCGCTATTTTAAGCCTGCGTCCAAACAAGCCCAGCTTCGGAGTCCACACCATGACGGCCCACGCCGACCTCTCGCCGACCCTGCAACTCGCCTGCGATCTGATTCGTCGCCCTTCCGTGACGCCAATCGACGCCGATTGCCAGAAGCTGATGATGCAACGACTGGGCGATGCCGGCTTTAAGCTCGAACCGATGCGCATCGAAGACGTGGACAACTTCTGGGCAACCCACGGCAAACATGATGGCCCGGTATTGTGCTTCGCCGGCCACACCGATGTGGTGCCGACCGGCCCAGTACAGGCTTGGCAAAACGACCCGTTTGACGCGCTGATCGACGAACACGGCATGCTCTGCGGACGTGGCGCCGCCGACATGAAAGGCAGTCTGGCCGCCATGCTCGTTGCTGCTGAACGTTTTGTCGCTGACTACCCGGACCACAAGGGCTCGGTTGCTTTTCTGATCACCAGCGACGAAGAAGGTCCGGCCCACCACGGCACCAAAGCCGTGGTTGAGCGTTTCGCCGCCCGCAACGAGCGTCTTGACTGGTGCATCGTAGGCGAGCCGTCAAGCACAACGCTGGTCGGTGATGTGGTCAAAAACGGCCGTCGCGGCTCGCTTGGCGCCAAACTCACGGTTCGCGGTGTACAAGGTCACGTGGCTTACCCGCATCTGGCTAAAAATCCTATTCATCTGGCAGCCCCGGCATTGGCAGAACTGGCCGCTGAGCACTGGGACGATGGCAACGCCTTCTTCCCACCCACCAGCTTCCAAATTTCCAACCTCAATTCCGGCACTGGCGCGACTAACGTAATCCCCGGCGATCTGGTAGCGGTGTTTAACTTTCGCTTCTCGACCGAATCCACCGTGGAAGGCCTGCAACAGCGCGTGGCAGATATCCTCGACAAGCACGGCCTTGACTGGCACATCGAGTGGGCGCTGTCTGGCCTGCCGTTCCTGACCGAGCCGGGCGCACTGCTCGACGCCGTGTCTTCTAGCATCAAGCACGTCACAGGCCGCGAAACCAAAGCGTCCACCAGTGGCGGCACTTCGGACGGGCGCTTTATCGCCACCCTCGGCACCCAAGTGGTTGAACTGGGCCCTGTCAACGCGACCATTCACCAAGTTAACGAACGGGTTTTGGCCAGTGATCTCGATGTGCTGACCGAAATCTACTACCAAACCCTGATCAAGTTGCTCGCCTGATGCTCGCTTGCCCGATCTGCTCTGAACCCCTGACCGGCGTCGACAATGGCGTGGTCTGCCCGGCAGGCCACCGTTTTGACCGCGCACGTCAGGGGTATTTGAACCTGTTGCCGGTGCAGCACAAAAACAGCCGCGACCCTGGCGACAATCAGGCGATGGTTGAAGCACGCCGTGACTTCCTCAATGCAGGCCATTACGCGCCTGTGGCCAAACGGCTAGCCGAGTTGGCCGCTGAGCGTGCTCCTCAGCGCTGGCTCGATATTGGCTGCGGTGAGGGTTACTACACCGCACAAATCGCCGAAGCGCTGCCCCATGCCGATGGTTACGCGCTGGATATCTCCCGCGAGGCCGTCAAGCGTGCGTGCAAACGCAACCCGCAACTGACCTGGTTAATCGCCAGCATGGCTCGCGTTCCGCTGGCTGACGCAAGCTGCCAATTTTTGGCCAGCGTGTTCAGCCCGCTGGACTGGCTTGAAGCCAAGCGCCTGCTCAGCCCCGGCGGCGGTCTGATGCGCGTTGGCCCAACCCGCGGGCACTTGATGGAATTACGCGAACGCCTGTACGACGAAGTGCGCGATTACGCGGACGACAAGCACTTGGCGCTAGTGCCTGAAGGCATGCAGTTGCAACACAGTGAAACACTGGAGTTCACACTGCATTTAAGCAAACCCCAAGATCGCGCGAACTTGCTGGCCATGACCCCTCATGGCTGGCGCGCCAGTGCCGAACGTCGGGCCCAGGTTATCGAACACCCCGAGCCTTTAGTGGTCACGGTTTCGATGCGCTACGATTACTTCGTTCTTCAATAATCAACTTTACGGCCTGCGGTCAACGTCACAGGCCCGATTAATCCGCGAATGGATTTTTCAGACACGCAGTGAGGACATCCATGAGCCAACCCGATTTTGAGATTTACCTGAAAGATTCAGACGTCACCTACAAGAACGTCGAAAACTGGCTGTCAGAAGTTCTGGGGCCATGCTCGGAATGGAAGAAAAAAGGCGAAACCTACAAGTGCACCGCTGGCGACGTGCCAGTCACCTGGATGCCAAAAGCCGTAGGCAAATGGAACAGCCTGTTTCTGGACAGCGACAAAACGCCGTGGGAAGACGACATTTCCTGCGCCCACGCAGCCTTTAAAGCGCTGAACATCGAAGTACGTTGCGCGCCAGGCAGTTGGGTCGAAGAAGAAGGTGAAGAGACCGCTGACCGCTGGATTCGCATCAGCGAAGACGGTCAGGAAGAAATCACCTGGAAAACCGGTTCCTAAGACAAAACACCCATCTCTGCAGCAACTGCCGCCAGGCAGCTGCTACAGAGAGTGGCGGCGACTTACAGCCCTACAACATCCTCAGCCTGCAAGCCCTTGTCGCCCGTGACCTGGGTGTACTCAACCTGCTGGCCCTCAGCAAGTGTGCGATGGCCTTCGCCCCGAATAGCTCGGTAGTGCACAAACACATCAGCGCCATTTTCACACTGGATAAAACCGTAGCCTTTGGCATCGTTGAACCACTTAACGTTGCCCGTTACGCGCGTTGTCATGAATCCTTCCCCCCTTTTTTATTATTGACTGGGCTCAGTAAATCGACCCTTTTAAGAACTTTCGCTCGAACTTAGCATTTGAAGACTTTGTCTTACGCTTCATGGCGAAAGAGCATCGAGTATAAGACAGTGCTAAAAACACTCAATCAATATTACTTCGCTGCTTTTTTGCCGAATTTCTGGAGATACGGCACACTACCGGCCCGAGTAAACACTCGTTTTAATCCACCTAACGCAGAAGCCGTATGACCCGTTCCCCATTACGCCGCCTTGTGTTTGGCGCACTGCGTCGCTTGCTGTACCTCTGGGTACGCTCCGAGACGATCAATCAGTCGTCCTTTACCTTGAATCTGGACCGCAGCCGGCCCGTGTTCTACGTCCTGCAATCGCCCTCATTGACTGAGCTGGCAGTGGTCGACGCCGAATGCACCAAAGCTGGCCTGCCACGCCCGGTACTGCCCGTGGCCGTTGGCCCAATGATCGAGCCTGCGGCCTTTTTTTACCTGACCCCTGAGCCCGATTGGCTCGGCCGCCAAGACAAACGGGGCGCCCCACCCACCCTCACCCGGCTGGTTGACGGCCTGACTCATAACCCGGCCGAAGACGCACAGATCATTCCGGTCAGCGTATTCTGGGGGCAATCGCCCGACAGCGAATCCAGCCCGTGGAAGCTGCTGTTCGCCGACAGTTGGGCCGTCACCGGGCGCTTGCGCCGTCTTTTACGCATTCTGATTTTGGGCCGAAAAACCCGTGTGCAGTTCTCGGCACCCATCCATTTGCGCGAACTGATCGACCTCAATAAAGGCCACGAACGTACCGTGCGTATGGCACAGCGCATCTTGCGGGTTCACTTTCGCAACCTGAAAACTGCCGTAATCGGCCCCGACCTGTCGCACCGACGCAACCTGGTCAAAGGGCTGATCAACGAGCCCGCCGTACGCCAGGCAATCCTGGATGAGGCCGAACGCGAAAACATCTCGCCCGACAAAGCCAAGGCCCAAGCACTGCGCTATGCCAATGAAATTGCTTCGGACTACACCTACACCGCCATTCGTTTTTTCGAAGTGGTGTTGAGCTGGTTCTGGAACAAGATTTACGACGGGGTCAAGGTCAACCACATCGAAGGTGTACAAAACGTCGCGCAAGGCCACGAAATTATTTACGTGCCCTGCCATCGCAGCCATATCGACTACTTGTTGCTGTCGTATCTCCTGTTTCGCAATGGCCTGACGCCGCCGCACATCGCCGCAGGCATTAACCTCAACATGCCCGTCATTGGCCGCTTGCTGCGCCGTGGCGGCGCGTTTTTCATGCGCCGCACGTTCAAGGGCAACCCGCTGTACACCTCCGTGTTCAACGAGTACCTGCACACGCTGTTCACTAAAGGCTTCCCGGTGGAGTACTTCGTCGAAGGCGGTCGCTCGCGTACCGGACGGATGCTCCAGCCCAAAACCGGGATGCTGGCCATCACCCTGCGCAGCTTTTTGCGTTCCTCGCGCATGCCTATCGTGTTCGTGCCGGTGTACATCGGCTACGAGCGCGTGCTCGAAGGCCGCACTTATCTGGGCGAGTTACGTGGGGCAAGCAAGAAAAAAGAATCGATCTTTGACATCTTCAAAGTCATTGGTGCGCTCAAGCAAAAATTTGGTCAGGTCGCTGTCAACTTTGGCGAACCCATCAAGCTCGCGGAGTTTTTGGATCAAGAACAACCTGACTGGCGCCAACAGGAACTTGGCCCGCAGTACCGTCCGCAATGGTTGAACGAAACCACTAACCGCTTGGGTGAAAAAGTCGCTCAGCACTTGAACGAAGCGGCTGCAATCAACCCGGTCAATCTGGTCGCTCTGGCCCTGTTGTCTACCAGCAAACTAGCGCTGGATGATCGGGCGATGGCTCGCATACTCGACCTGTATCTGGCCCTGCTGCGTCGTGTTCCCTACTCGCCGCACACCACGCTGCCTGAAGGCGATGGCAAGGCGTTGATCGAACACGTCAAAGACATGGACCTGCTTTCCGAGCAAAGTGATGCGCTCGGCAAAATCCTGTATCTGGATGAGCAAAACGCAGTCCTGATGACCTATTACCGCAACAACGTGCTGCATATTTTTGCTCTGCCATCGTTGCTGGCCAGCTTCTTCCAAAGCTCTTCGCGCATGAGCCGTGAGCAAATCCTGCGTTATGCCCACGCACTGTATCCGTACCTGCAATCGGAGCTGTTTATCCGCTGGTCACGGGACGAACTGGATGGTGTGATCGACCAATGGCTTGAAGCCTTTGTGGAGCAAGGTTTACTGCGTCAGGAGGGCGACGTGTATGTGCGCCCGGCCCCAAGTTCACGGCACTTTGTGTTGCTGACTCTGCTGTCCAAGAGTATTGCGCAAACCCTGCAACGTTTTTACATGGCGATCTCGCTGCTACTCAACAGCGGTCAAAACACCTTGAGTGCAGAGGAACTGGAAGACCTGTGTACGGTGATGGCCCAACGCCTGTCGATTTTGCACGGCCTGAACGCTCCGGAATTCTTCGACAAGAGCCTGTTCCGCCACTTTATCCAGACGCTGCTTGAAGAAGATGTGTTGCGCCGTGATACCAACGGTAAGTTGAGCTATCACGAGTTACTGGGCGAACTGGCGGAAGGTGCTGCCAAACGTGTGTTACCCGCTGAAATCCGCTTGTCGATTCGCCAAGTTGCACTTCATCGCAGTGAAGATGCGCCGATCAGCCCGATATTGTCGGATAAATAGTCAGTCGCATCAGGGTAAATCTACAAAGGCGCATGGAAGCGTCCCTCCCTGATTGGGTCGTCAAAACAGGCACTAGTATGAGGTGTATGTCGGCATTACGGCATTACACCTAACTAAACAAACACAGATAAGGAAATCTGACATGACTCAAAAGAACGATACCGGAACCCACACTAACGGCCCTTTCTTGGAAGTTACTGAACACGGCGTTCATGGCGGCAATGGCATCAAGCCACAAACTGGCGGTGCTCAAGGCGGCAATGGCATCAAGCCACAAACTGGCGGCGCTCAAGGCGGCAATGGCATCAAGCCACAAACTGGCGGCGCTCAAGGCGGCAATGGCATCAAGCCACA